>JAUNUL010000084.1 GCA_030538175.1 Propionibacteriaceae bacterium
CCTCGGCAACAACGGGCACATCGGCTTCAACGAACCCGGCTCGTCGCTGACCTCACGAACCCGCATCAAGACGCTCACCCGATCCACGCGGGAAGCCAACGCGCGGTTCTTCGACTCCCTTGAAGCCGTCCCGACCCACTGCCTCACCCAGGGCCTCGGGACGATCCTCGACGCCCACACGGTGGTGTTGGTGGCCCAGGGCGAGGCGAAGGCGGAAGCCGTTGCGCAGCTGGCAGAGGGGCCCGTCACCGCGCTGTGTCCGGCGTCAGTCCTGCAACTCCACGAGCGGGCGATCATCGTCATTGACGAGGCCGCCGCCAGCAGACTCAGTCGGGCCGACTATTACCGTGAGGTCTTCGCGGGCAAACCGGACTGGCAGCGCCCGGCACCCGAGCTGTTCCTGCCGCCGGATGCAGCTGCGCAGTGACGACGGATTTGTGAAGGAGGGATCGTGAGCACGTGGATCCTGCGAGCGGAGCGGGTGTTCACCGGCGAGGTGGAGCACGCCCCCGGCGAGGTCGTCATCGATGGCGACCGGATCGTGCGGGTCGGCCCGGTGAGCACAGCGGTCGACGCCGAGATCGTGGATCTCGGTGCGGTCACCCTGGTGCCGGGCTTCGTGGACGTGCACAGCCACGGCGCTGCCGGGGTCGCCTTCAGTGAGGACCCGGACAAGGTGCTGGCGTTCCATCGCAGCCACGGCACGACGTCGATGATCGCCTCACTGGTGACCGAGCCGCTGGCGACCCTCCATCAACAGATCAGTGATCTGGCTCCCTTGGTGCACCGTGGCGATCTGGCCGGCATCCATCTTGAGGGTCCGTGGCTGGCTGCGGCGTACAAAGGTGCCCACGCCGAGAAATATCTCCGCGATCCCGACCCTGTTGACGTGTCAGCCGTGCTCGAGGTCGGCGAGGGGACCGTACGCATGGTCACCCTCGCCGCCGAACGGGCCGGCGGGCTCGAATCGGTGGCCCTGCTGCGGGACCGCGGGATCGTGGCGGCACTCGGCCACACCGCCGCTGACCACGCAACCGCCGTCGCGGCCATCGACGCCGGGGTCACCGGTGCGACCCACCTGTTCAACGCGATGCCGCCGCTGCACCACCGCACGCCCGGGCCCGTGCTGGCACTGATGGCGGATCCGCGGGTGTGGTTGGAGGTCATCCTCGACGGCGTCCACCTCTCCCCCGATCTCGTGGCCTGGCTGTTCGAGGTGTGCGGGGACCGGATCGTCCTGATCACCGACGCCATGGCGGCGACCGGGTGCTGCGATGGGGCGTACCGGCTGGGATCGCTGCCCGTGGACGTCCGCGACGGGATCGCCCGGATTGCCGGCACCGACACGATCGCCGGCAGCACGCTGACTCTCGATGCCGCCCTGCACCACGCGGTGACCGCCGGGGTCGACTGGCGCGCGGCCGTGCGCTCGTTGACCGTCCTGCCGGCCGCCTATCTCGGACTCGACGACGTCGGGTTGCTGCGGGCGGGGGCCCGGGCCGACCTGCTTGCCCTGGATGACCAGTGGCAGGTCACCGGGGTGTGGCATCGGGGCACCCCCGGTGTTGGCAGGGTCACACCCACGCGATAACAATTGGAGACATGAACCTGCTGCGTGTCGCTGCCCGAACCATGCTCGCCGGCTATTTCGTCGTCAACGGCGTCAAGGCACTGAAGGATCCCGCGCTCTATGCGACGGATCAGGAACGCTTCGCCTCGACCGTGGTCCCGCTGGCCGCCAAGGTCGCCCCCGCCGAAGTCTCGACCGCCCTCCCCCAGGATCCCGAGACGCTCGCCCGGATCAACGGTGGCCTGCAGGTCGCCGGTGGCCTGAGCATGATCACCGGCAAGGGCCGCCGCCTCGGCGCCGGGCTGATCGCGGCCTCCATGATTCCGCAGGTGATGGGCTTCTCCGCCAAGGGGCTGACCCCCGAGGAGAAGGCGCTCGCCCGCAACGAGCTGCTCAAGAACATCGCGTTGCTCGGTGGCTCGCTCATCGCGGCGGGCGACACCGAGGGCCGGCCCGGTCTGGCCTGGCGCGCCCAGGACTCGGCCGCCAAGCTGTCGCGCAACGTGGATCACACCCGCAAGTCCCTGTCGAAGGACGCCGCCTTGACCAAGGCACAGTTGGCGCGCCAAGTCGACAATGTCAAGCACCGGGTCGCCCTGCAGGCAAAGGACCTGACCCACTGAGGGGTCGATAGACTCCCCGCGTGACTACCGACGACCCGACCTCCGCGCCCCTGCCGGTTCGCCCGCGCCGTGCCGTTGACTCGGGCCCCTGGCCCGCGCCCATCGCCACCGAGCCCGTGCATGCCATCGTCCGGGTGCCCGGGTCCAAGTCCGAGACCAACCGGGCACTGGTGCTGGCCGCGCTCGCCGATGGCCCGTCGCGGATCATTGGCGGCTTGGACGCCCGGGACACCCGCCTGATGCGCGATGGCCTGCGCCAGCTCGGGGTCACCATCGACGAGTCGCTGGACGGCTGGTTCGTGACACCTCCCGCTGACCTCGCGGCCCAGCCTGCGACGGTCGAGTGCGGGCTCGCGGGGACAGTCATGCGGTTCCTGCCGGCGCTGGCGGCCCTCGGCCCCGGTCCGGTCGAGTTCGTCGGCGACGCCCAAGCCGAGGCCCGCCCCCTGGGACCGGTGCTCGATGCGCTCTATGACCTGGGTGCTGAGGTCACTCCGGGCACCAACGCGCTGCCGTTCACCATTGGCGGTCGTGACGGGCTCCCGGGTGGGCCGATCCGGCTGGATTCCTCCACCTCGAGTCAATATCTGTCAGCCCTGCTGCTGATCGGTGCGCGGTGTGCCCGCGGGCTGTCGATCACCGATGCCGGCCCCTCGCTGCCGAGCAAACCGCACATCGCGATGACGATCGCCATGTTGCGCGAACGCGGCGTACGCATTGACGACTCCCGCCCGGGTCACTGGCACGTCGAACCAGGTCCGATCGCCGCCCGCGACGTGACGATCGCCCCCGACCTGTCCAATGCGGCCCCCTTCCTTGCTGCGGCCGTCATCACCGGCGGTGAGATCACGATCCCCGACTGGCCGACTGACACCCACCAGCCGGGCGACCGGTTGCGCACGATCCTGGCCCAGTTCGGTGCCCAGGCAACCCTGCGGGGCGGTGCACTGACCGTCAGCGGGGACGGTGCGGTGCGCGGGGTGGACCTCGACCTGGCTGACGTCGCCGAGCTGACCCCCGTCATCGCCGCCCTCGCAGCCGTGGCTCGCGACAAGTCCCACCTGCGCGGCATCGGCCATATCCGCGGCCACGAGACCGACCGCCTCGCCGCGCTGGAGGCCGAGCTCAATGGGCTCGGCTCCCACGTCCAACAGACCGAGGACGGACTGATCATCCATCCTCGAGTGCTGCACGGGGGCGGCTGGCGAACCTACGCCGACCACCGCATGGCCCATGCCGGCGCCCTACTCGGCCTGCTGGTCGACGACGTGACCCTCGATGACATCGGCTGCACCAGCAAGACGATGCCCGACTTCTCCCTGCTGTGGAACCAGATGCTCAGCGACTCCGATGAGTGGCTGGACCAGCAGATTGCCGCCGAACGCAACGCTGCGGGAGCCGGCCAGTGACGTGGCGGCGTGGGGGCATCCACTCCGATGACCATGCCGGTTTCGACCGCCCCCGACGCCGCAGTCGACCACGGACCAAACAACGTCCGGACTATTCCGAGGCACCGGTTGGACTTGTCACCACCGTGGACCGGGGCCGCTATCGCGTGCTGCTGCTCGACGAGAGCTATGACCCGATCGGCCCGCTTGTGCAATCCACAAAGGCCCGCTCGCTGGGTCGCAAGTCCGTCATCGTCGGCGACCGCGTCCGCCTCGACGGTGATGTCTCCGGGACCGAGGGCACATTGGCCCGCATCGTGGAGGTGTTGGAGCGGACGACCGTGTTGCGGCGGACGGCTGACGATGATGACCCGTTCGAACGCCCCGTGGTCGCCAACGCCGATCAACTGGTGATTGTCACCGCCCTCGCCGACCCACCGCCGCGGACGGGCATGATCGACCGGATCCTCGTCGCTGGCTATGACGCCGGACTCGACCCCCTGCTCTGCCTGACCAAGGCCGATCTCGCGTCACCGGATGAGTTGATGGCGGCGTACGCCCCCCTCGGCGTGCCCGTCATCGTCACCCAACCGGGTGCCGACCTCACCGAGCTCCGGGCTTTGCTGGCCGACAAGGTTTCGGTGCTCGTCGGCCACTCCGGGGTCGGCAAGTCGACTCTGGTGAACGCCCTGATCCCCGGCATCGATCGGGCCACCGGGGACGTGAACGTGGTCACCGGCCGTGGGCGCCACACCTCGACCTCGGCCATAGCGCTGGAGCTCCCCGACGGTGCGGGCTGGGTGGTCGACACGCCCGGCGTACGGTCGTTCGGGCTCAGCCACATCACCCCAGCCGACGTCCTCAAGGCCTTCCCCGACCTGGTGGCCTTCACCACCGAATGTCCACGGGGCTGCAGCCACGAAAGCGAAGCCCCGGGCTGTGCGCTGGACGATGCGTGGCGCGATGGTGGCGTGCCCCGGGCGCGGGTGGACTCGTTCCGGCGCATGATCTCGGCACGCAAACTGCCCCACGAGATGTGACGCTAGCCTGTGGTCCATGACCGTGCGCCCGACGCCCCCGTCCGCTGCTGACTTCCTCGAGGATCTTCGGCTGGCCCACATGATGGCTGACAATGCTGACGCCATCACGATGGCCCGGTTCAAGGCGCAGGATCTCAAGGTGTCGGCCAAGCCCGACATGTCCAACGTGACCGATGCGGATCTCGCGGTCGAGGAGGCCTGCCGGCGTACGCTCACCCGGGCTCGGCCCCGCGACGCGGTCCAGGGCGAGGAGTTCGAGGACACCGGCTATGGCCCGCGGCGCTGGGTGATCGACCCGATCGACGGGACCTCCAACTTCGTGCGTGGTGTCCCGGTCTGGGCCAGCCTGATCGCCCTGACCATCGAGGGCGAGGTCGTCGTCGGTGTCGTCAGTGCCCCTGCGCTCGGGCGGCGCTGGTGGGCCGCCAAGGGGACCGGGGCGTTCATGGGCAAGTCGCTGCACCAGGCCCAGCGCATCGGGGTGTCCGAGGTCGCCGACATCCGTGATGCCTCCCTGTCGTATTCGTCCCTGCACGGCTGGGTGGCCGAAGGCATGGGCCAGCACTTCGTCGACCTCATGCGCAGCGTGTGGCGGTCGCGGGCCTATGGCGACTTCTGGTCCTACATGCTCGTGGCCGAGGGCGCGGTCGATATTGCGTGCGAGCCGGAGTTGTCCCTCCATGACATGGCCGCGCCCAGCATCGTCGTCACCGAGGCGGGCGGGCAGTTCACCTCGGTGGAAGGCTCCCCCGGTCCGGTGGGCCCCGGCGCGGTCGCCACGAACGGTCTGCTGCACGAGCTGGTCGTGGAACAGTTGACCGCCGGGGGTGCCGTCGATCCCGAGGCACCGCACCGGCGGCCGGAGAACTAGCTGTCCTGCCCGGCCCATGCCGGCCGATCTGGCCGCCGGGGCAGGACGTGCCGGGTCAGGCCTTCGTGGTGACCTGACGCAGCCGGACCGTCTCGGGCAGGTCGCGCAGGACGGCCGCCAGCTCGTCGACCCGGTCACCCGACACGTCGGTGATCACATAGCCGAGTTCACCGTGGGTGGCCAGCGTCTGGCGGTCGATGTTGACCGAGTGATCGGCGATGGCCTGGTTCATCCGCGCGAGGACCCCGGGCACGTTGGTGTGCAGGTGCAGCAGACGGACGGTCGCCCCGTTGGAGACCTGTGCCTGAGGCATGTTGACCGCCATCACCGTCGAACCCGTCTGATGGAAATCGACGAGCTTGTTGGCCACGAATTGCCCGATGTCCTGCTGGGCCTCCGCGGTCGAACCACCAACGTGCGGGGTCAGGATCACGTTCGGGATGCCCTGCAACACCGAGCTGAACGGGTCACCGTTGGCCTTCGGCTCCTCCGGGAACACGTCAACCGCGGCACCGGCGATGTGACCGGACAACAGGTTGTCCCGCAGGGCGTCGTGGTCCACGACGAACCCACGAGCGAGGTTGAGGAAGAGGCTGCGCGGCCGCATCATCGCGAACTCCTTCTCCCCGAAGAAGCCGGCGTTGCCGGGGCGGCCATCAACGTGCAGGGAGATCGTCTCCGCGGTCTCCAGCAGCTCCTGCAGCGACGAGCAGCGCTGCGCGTTGCCCAAGGCGAGCTTGTCGACGACGTCATAGAAATAGACGCGCATGCCCAAGGATTCGGCGACGACCGACAGCTGGGAGCCGATGTTGCCATAGCCGACAATGCCCAGCGACCGGCCGCGGACCTCGTGGGAGCCCTTCGCGGACTTGTCCCATCGGCCCTCATGCAGCGCTGATGACTTGTCGAACAGCCGCCGGGCCATCGCGATGATCTCGCCGATCGCCAACTCGACGACCGAGCGGGTATTGGAGAACGGTGCATTGAACACCGGGACGCCGAGGCCGGCTGCCGCGTTCAGGTTGATCTGGTTGGTGCCGATGCAAAAAGCACCGATCGCCTCCAGGTTGGGACGTGCCTCCAGCACCTTTGCGGTGACGTTCGTCTTCGAGCGGATGCCGAGCAGCGTCACCCCGTCGAGCGCGTCGATCAGTTCGTCTTCGTCCATCGCCGCGCGGTGATGCGTGACGTCGAAACCGTTCGCCTCAAGGGCCTTGACCGCGTCAGTGTGGATGTTCTCCAGGAGCAATGCCTTCACGGCCGGTGAGTCTAATCCCCCGGCCCAACCGGCCCCGTCCACAGTTCCGGTCAGTGGTCCGCTCCCCGCCCGCATTGCACGGGCGCTGGGTCCCGATGTCAGTCCAGACGGATCCGCGGCACAGCGGCCAGGAGCTCCGCCGTGTACGCGGCGGCGGGCGCGGCGTACACCTGTTCAGTGGGGCCCGCCTCCTCGACCTTGCCGCGCCGCATGACCAACACCTCGTTGCAGATGTGGCGGACCACCATCAGGTCGTGGCTGACGAAGACCAACGTCAGGCCGAAGTCGTCGACCAGTTCGTCGAGCAGGTTGAGCACCTGGGCCCGGACCGAGACGTCCAGTGCCGAGACGGGCTCGTCGGCGATGAGGACCTCAGGACTCGGCGCGAGGGCCCGGGCGATGGCGATGCGCTGCCGCTGCCCTCCGGAGAACTCGTGGGGATACCGCTTCCCCGAGTCCGCGGGCAGACCGACCGCATCGAGTACGCGGGCCAAGCGGGCGGCTTGGTCCGTCGGCACGTCCGAACGGGTGCGCAGCAGTCGTGATCGCAGTGGCTCGCAAATGATGTCGGCCACCGTCATGCGGGGGTTGAGCGAGGACCGAGGATCCTGGAAGACCATTTGCACCTTGGCCCGCAGGAACCCGAGGTGCCGCTCGGGCAGCCCCTCGATCGCTGTGCCGTGGAAGCGGATCGACCCGGCGGTGGGCCGATCCAGGGCGGCCATCATGCGGATCAGCGTGGACTTGCCGGACCCGGACTCCCCCACGATGCCCAGCCGGGCGCCCTTGTCCAGGCGCAGGGACAGGTCGTCCACCGCGACCACCGGGCGGCGGCCCGCGGGATCGAAGACCCGACGGACATGGTCGAGCTCATAGACGGGGTCATTCGTCGGCTGCTCGGCCGCGGGGATGCTCATCGCTGGCTCCGGTTGAAGAAGTCGGACACCACGGGCAGGCGTTCGCCGGGGGCGACCTGATCGAGACGGGCCGTGGCGATGAGGCCCTGGGTGTATCCGTGCTGGGGTTCAGTGAAGATCTGCCGTGTCGAACCGCGTTCGACGACCTCGCCGTCGAGCATCACCATGATCTCGCTGCAGACCTGGGAGACCACGGCCAGGTCGTGGCTGATGAACAGGCAGGCCGCGCCGACGGCATCCAGCGCCTCGTCGAGCAGGTCCAACACCTTGGCCTGGACCGTGACGTCCAGGGCGGTCGTCGGTTCGTCACAGATCACCAACGACGGCCGGTTGATCAGGGCCATCGCGAGCACGACCCGCTGGCGCTGGCCACCGGAAAGCTCGTGCGGATAGGACCCGGCGATGCGGACCGGATCAGCCAGGCCGACCTCACCGAGGATGTCGAGGACCTTCTCCCGCGCCTCGTGGCGTGCCGACCCGCGCTGATGCAGCAGCCAGACCTCGGCGACCTGCCGACCCACGCGCATCGTGGGGTCGAGGGCCGTCATCGGCTCCTGGAAGACCATGGTCATCACATTCCCCCGCAGCGCCGAGATGCTGCGGTCAGAGCGGCCGACGATCTCCTGCCCGGCCACCTTGATCGACCCCGTGACCGTCGCGTTCTCCGCGAGGAGGCCCATGACAGCCAACGCGGTGACGGACTTGCCGGACCCCGATTCACCGATGAGCCCGAGGCGTTGCCCACGGGCCAGGGTGAAATCGATGCCGTGCAGGACCTCGCGGCGATCCTTGCCGAAGGCGACGCGGAGATCCTTGACCTCGACCAGCGTCTCCCCCAGCGGTCGGTCGGGGTCTGCACGCAGGTCACGGCGCCCCGGTGTGGGCGCGGAGGGTTCGGGTGGGGTCGTCATCGCAACTCCCGCAGCCTTGGGTCGAGCAGGTCACGCAGGCCGTCGCCGAGCAGGTTGAAGCCGAGCACGGCCAGGGCGATGGCCAGTCCCGGCCACAGCGCCTGCAGGGGGTCGGCGAACATGTATGTCTGAGCTTCCCGCAACATCCGGCCCCACGTGGGCACGGGTGGGGGCGTACCCAATCCGAGATAGCTCAGCGCCGCCTCCGCAAGGATCGCGATGCCGAACGACACCGAGGCCTGGACCCCGATCACGGGCGCGATGTTGGGGAACACATGGCGCACCGCGGTCGCGAGCCGGCCCGTGCCCGACGCCTTCGCGGCGAGGACATAGTCCGACGACATCACGCTCAGGGTGGCCGCCCGGGCGACCCGGGCGAAGGCGGGAATCGTTGCGATGCCAATCGCTGTCATCGCGGTCCAGGTCGACCCGCCGAAGCCGGCGGCCAGCAGGATCGCCAGCAGGAGGGCCGGGAAGGCGTACAGCACATCGACCCCACGCATGATCACCTCGCTGACCCAGCTGGGTGCCATGCCGGCGAGCATCCCCAGCGGTACGCCGACCACCGCCGCGATCGCCACCGCGATGATGCCGACCATCAGACAGACCCGGGCGCCGGACATCAACATCGACAGGATGTCGATGCCGAAGTTGTCCGTGCCCAACAGGTGCGGCCAGCCGGGGCCGAGGAGGCGGGCATCCGGGCGTACGCGGTCCAGAACTGGGCCACGACCGCGATCAGGACGACGCAGCCGACGAGGATCACCCCTGCCCACAGGCCCGCCCGCTTCATCGGCCACCCCGTCCACGCAGGCGCGGGTCGAGCGCGACATACGACAGATCGACCAGCGCGTTGATGACGAGCACGATGAACACGAGCAACATCACGGTGCCCTGAACCACCACCATGTCACGCTGAGAAACCGCCTGCAGGAGCATCGAGCCGAGACCGGGGATGGTGAAGACGGATTCGATGACGATCGCTCCCACGAACAGAGTCGAGAACTGCAGGCCCAGGACCGTCACCACCGACAGCGATGCGTTGCGCAGCCCGTGGCGAACCAGCGCCGGGAACTGTCGCCACCCGATCGCACGGGCAGTGCGGTAGTAGTCCTCGGCCAACACCTCGATGATCGCCGAGCGGACGTAGCGGGCGATCACCGCAGCCTGCACGATCGCGAGCGAGACCACCGGCAGGATGAGGTGCCGCGCCCACTGCAGGGGGTTGCTGGTGAGCGGGACATAGCCGTTCGCGGGGAACCAGCGCAGTTGGACCGCGAAGATATAGATGCCGATGATGCCCGCCCAG
>JAUNUL010000085.1 GCA_030538175.1 Propionibacteriaceae bacterium
GTGGTTCCGCGGGATGTACGCCGGGTTGAGCGCGTTCATCGTGGCCCGGACCGTCTCGCGATCAGCAGGCAGCAGCTCCGCACGCCGCAAGGCCCAGCCCTCGAACTGCTCACGGCTGTCGGTGAACAGGGCCGCGGCCTCATCATCGGCCAGCGCCCGGAAGAAGGTCGTGAAGTCCACCTTGTCGGCCTCCAGCAGGGTCAGGATTTCCTGGGTCAGCGTGGCAACCTCGTCCGATCCCGCATGCTCACCGGCAAACCCAAGCTTCGCCGCCAACCGGACCTGGGCACCGGTGTTGTATGCCTCACCGAATTCCGTCAACACCTGGGTGGCCAACGCGACCGCGGTCTCCTGATCGGCCGCCAGCAACGGCAGCAGTGCCTCCCCGAGGCGGGCGAGGTTCCATTGGGCGGCGGCGGGCTGATTGCCATAGGCATAACGCCCCCCGGTGTCGATGGAGCTGAACACGGTCGTGGGATCGAAGGCGTCCATGAACGCGCACGGCCCATAGTCGATGCTCTCCCCGGAGATCGTCATGTTGTCGGTGTTCATCACACCGTGGATGAAGCCGACGCCCATCCAGTCCACGATCAGGGCCGCCTGGGCCCGCATCACCTCGCGATAGAACTCCAGATAGGGCTGCGCGGCGTCCCGCACCTGCGGATAGTGGCGGTCGATCGCATAGTCGGCCAGCGCGCGCAGCGGATCATCGCCTGAACCGTCACCGCCGTGTTGGCGCAGCGCGGCGGCGTACTCGAACGTGCCGACCCGCAGGTGACTCGCGGCGACCCTCGTGAGAATCGCACCGGGTTGCGGGCCGCCCTCGCGCATCACCGACTCGCCGGTCCGCACGACGGCCAGGGACCTCGTGGTCGGGATCCCCAGTGCCGCCATCGCTTCTGAAATCAGGTATTCCCGCAGCATCGGCCCGATGACGGCCTTGCCGTCACCGCCCCGGGCGAACGGCGTGCGACCCGAGCCCTTCAGATGCAGATCACGCCGGTGGTCGGCGGTGTCGATGAGCTCGCCCAGCAGCAGTGCCCGTCCATCACCGAGGCGCGGCGAATAGCCGCCGAACTGGTGGCCGGCATAGGCCTGCGCAACCGTCGGGACGTCCTCGGGCACCTGACCGACCAGCAGACCAACCCCGTCGGCCGTACGCAACTCCGCCGGATCGATGCCCAACTCGTGCGCCAGTGGCTCGTTGAGGATGACCAACTCGGGCGCTGGGGACTCAGCCGCACGCCAGGGCAGGGACAGCGCGGGCACCGCATCGGCGTACGTGGACTCGAATCGGCGGATGGTGTCACTCATGGTGCGCGTGCTCATGTCCAGCCCAACCCCATCGGGCCTGCGATTGTTCCCGGGCACTATTCGGACGCCCCTCTTCGGGCGGCCGGGCCCTATAGGCTGGATCGCCACGGGAGTGCTGCACGCCTTTGACCGAAGGCACTAGCCATGCCCGGCTGCAGACCCGAATGAACAGGAGATTTGCTCGATGACCGAACGCGTGAAGATCGGCGACCTGCAGGTTGACCGGATCTTGGTCGACTTCATCAACAACGAGGCGCTGCCCAAGACCAACGTCGATCCCGAAGCCTATTGGCAGGGCTTCGCAGACGTCTTTGCCCGTTTCGCACCGCGCAACGCTGAGCTGCTCCAGGTCCGCGAAGACCTGCAGCACCGCATTGATGAATATCACCGGGCCAACCCCGGCGCGCCGGACATGGATGACTACGTCGCCTTTCTGAAGAAGATCGGCTATGTCGTGGAGCCCCCGGCCGACTTTGAGGTCCGCACGCAGAACGTGGACACCGAGATCGCCGAGGTGGCCGGGCCGCAGCTGGTCGTGCCGATCCTCAACCGGCGGTTCGCGATCAACGCCGCGAACGCCCGCTGGCATTCGTTGTATGACGCGCTCTATGGCACCAACGCCATCCCCGACACCGATGGCGCCGAGCGTGGCCAGGGCTACAACAAGGTCCGCGGCGACAAGGTGATCGCCTGGGGCCGTGAGCTGCTCGACACCGCCGCTCCCCTGGCCTCCGGTTCGCATGCCGATGTGACGAAGTACGCCGCGGGCGAGCAGTTCGTCGCGACGCTCGCCAACGGCGAGACCGTCGGCCTGCAGGATCCGGAGAAGTACGCCGGCTATTCCGGCGACGCCGACTCCCCCACCGCAGTGCTGCTCAAGAA
Organism: Propionibacteriaceae bacterium; assembly: GCA_030538175.1. GTDB lineage: Bacteria > Actinomycetota > Actinomycetes > Propionibacteriales > Propionibacteriaceae > Enemella. The sequence goes on from JAUNUL010000085.1 coordinate 2,197, forward strand.
CAACGGTCTGCACATCGAGATCGTGGTCGACCCAAGCGACACCATCGGCTCCACCGACGCCGCCGGCGTCAAGGACATCGTCATGGAAGCCGCCGTCACCGCGATCATGGACCTCGAGGACTCCGTCGCCGCGGTGGACGCCGACGACAAGGTCATCGGCTATCGCAACTGGCTGCTGCTCAACGACGGCACCGCCAGCGAGCAGATGAACAAGGGCGGCAAGACCTTCGAGCGCGTCCTCAACCCCGATCGCACCTGGACCGCTCCCAACGGGGGCGAGGTCCGTCTGCCCGGTCGTGTGCTGATGTTCGTCCGCAACGTCGGTCACCTGATGACGAACCCGGCCGTGCTCGATGCCGCTGGCAACGAGATGCCAGAAGGCATCATGGATGCGCTCGTCACCTCGTTGTGCGCCATCCCCGGCCTGGCCGAGGCCAACGAGAAGCGGAACTCGCGCACCGGCTCGGTCTATATCGTCAAGCCCAAGCAGCATGGTCCCGATGAGGTTGCCTTCACCACCGAGCTGTTCGCTGCGGTCGAGAAGGTCGTCGATCTGCCGGAGAACACGCTCAAGGTCGGCATCATGGACGAGGAGCGCCGCACGACGGTGAACCTCAGCGCCTGCATCGCCGAGGCTGCGGATCGCGTGGTCTTCATCAACACCGGCTTCCTCGACCGCACCGGCGACGAGATCCACACCTCGATGGAGGCGGGTCCGATGATCCGCAAGGCCGAGATGAAGAGCGCGACGTGGATGACCTCTTATGAGGACTGGAACGTCGACACCGGCCTGAAGCACGGCCTGCCCGGCAAGGCGCAGATCGGCAAGGGCATGTGGGCCATGACCGAGCTGATGGCCGAGATGTTGGAGCAGAAGATCGGCCAGCCCAGGGCCGGCGCGAGCACGGCGTGGGTGCCCTCCCCGACGGGCGCCGCCCTGCACGCGACGCACTATCACCGCGTCGATGTGAAGGCGATCCAGGACGAGCTCCGGGCCGCGGGGGCGCGCGCCAAGCTCACCGACATCCTCACGATTCCGGTCGCGGAGAACACCGACTGGACCGAGGAGGAGAAGCGCAACGAGATCGACAACTCCTGCCAGTCGATCCTCGGCTATGTGGTGCGTTGGATTGATCAGGGTGTGGGTTGCTCCAAGGTGCCGGACATCAACGACATCGACCTGATGGAGGACCGGGCCACCTGCCGCATCTCGTCGCAGCTGATCGCCAACTGGATCCGCCACGGCGTCGTGTCCGAGGAGTTCGTGCTCGACTCGCTGAGCCGCATGGCTCCGATCGTCGACCAGCAGAATGCGGGCGACCCGATCTATAACAACATGGCACCCAGCACCACCGAGAGCATTGCTTGGTGCGCAGCCCGGGACCTCATTATGCAGGGCACCAAGTCGCCCTCGGGATATACCGAACCGCTGCTGCACGCTTATCGACGCAAGCTGAAGGGAACGCTCGTCCTGTGATTCACGCCCCTGATTAATGAGGGCTTTTCCACACCGGGAGTGCGCATTGCCGTCGTGCAGTGCGCACTCCTTTGTGTTCTGACACAACAATCAAAGCCAGACAGGCCAAGGGTTTGGTCACCAACCGAGGGGCCTCGCGGGCAGCAGGATCAGCCTCAGGAGGGAAAGTGGACAGCACTGCTTGAGTGCATTATTGTTCAATAAGTGAGATCGACTAACGGACAGGCGAAAGCCCATTCCGGCTTGTCTTACAATAAGCAAACAGGCACAGCTCCAATGAAACACCCGACTAATGCAGTCACCAGCGATCCTCCCCCGATCACGGCCCCTGCACCCGCAGTCCCACGCCCGGAGGTGATTTTGGTGCACAAGCAACCGCGGCACGTCACCAGCGTTGGCCTGTGGAGCGCTCCAGTCCTGGCTGTTCAGAGCCTTTATCTGCGGATGCGTCGGTCGCTCCAACCCGATGCTCGTCGACTCGACGAGGGCGTCGTTCCTGGCCCTGGCAGCCCCCCCTTCCGCTTGGCCGTGGTCGGCGAATCCACTGCAGTCGGGGTCAGCGTTGAAGGCAGCAGCGGCGGCATCGCGGAGGCCATCGCCACGCAATTGCGCGACCAACTGGGCCGCCAGGTTGAGTGGACGGTCCGACGGGCCCACGGGTCGACCGTGCAGTTCCTGCGCCACCACATCATCCCCCAGGTGGCCGATGATCACGATCTCGTCGTCCTGCTCGCCGGGGTGAGCGATGCGATTGGCGGTGAGAGCCTCACGGACTGGGGCATCGATATCTCGGCGGCCATCCAGGATCTCGCGGTCCGCAATCGGCATGTCCTTGTGGCTGGACTCCCCCGACTCGAAGATTTCCCACAACTGCCCAGCCCCCTGTCGGAGTTCCTGGATCGCCGGGCACGGGACATGGATGCCGAGACGAGGCGGATCGCCGCTCACAGTGACAACGTCACTTTTTCCTCCAGTCGGCACATGGCCCCGTTGACACCAGAGATGTTCGCCCGCGACGGCATGCACCTCACCTCGGCGGGCTATGCCGCGTGGGCTGCCACCCTGGTGGCGACATACTTCAGTGCTCCCCGCACGGTCGCTCAGTTCTGACCCTGCTGCCACACCAGCGGTCACCCACACCGGCATTGGCCAGCAGCCTCACCTCACGCGAGATCGTTCCGGAGAGCAAGAAGGCGTGGAAATGGTGGGGGCCAACAGCACTAGCATGCGAGCAATCGATTGCGCGGGGTGGCGTCAGGGGATCCGCCGCTGACAACGTTCCGGAGGAGTGTGCATGCGGATCATCCAGGACCAAACCGAAGCCCTCGGCACGTTTGCCGCAGACCTGATCGCCGAACGGGTCGCTGACCGACCGGATGCAGTGATCGGTCTGGCCACCGGTTCGTCACCCCTGCCGATCTATGCAGAGCTGGCGAAGCGGGTGGCGGCCGGGGCGCTCGACCTCTCGGCGGCGCGGTTCTTTGCCCTGGATGAATACGTCGGACTGGCCGGCGACCACCCCATGTCCTATCGCGCTTTCCTGGATGAGCATGTGATCGCAGCGTGCGGACTCGACCCCGCACAGTTGCGCGTCCTCGACGGCAAGGCCACGGACCTGCACGCCGAGTGCATCGACTATGAACGTGCGATCCGGGATGCGGGCGGGGTTGATCTGCAGATCCTGGGGATCGGTCACAACGGCCACATCGCATTCAACGAGCCCACCACGTCGTTCGCGTCCCGCACCCGTGTGGTGGCTCTCACGCAGCAGACCGTGGACGCCAACGCCCGCTTCTTTGATGACGACGTCGAAGATGTCCCGCTGCTGGCGCTCAGCCAGGGCATCGGCACGATCCTTGAGGCGCGTCGCCTGGTGCTGATTGCGACGGGTCTCGGCAAGGCTCCGGCAATCCACTCCTCCATCGAGGGTGAACTGACCTCGAGCGTCCCGGGCTCCGCACTCCAGCTGCACCCCAAGGTGACGTTCCTGGTGGACAGCGCTGCTGGTTCGATGTTGGAACGCGGTGAGTTCTATCGCCGCGAACGCGACTTGATCCCTGGCTATGGCCACTGAGCTCACCGGTGTGTTCGTCGGCACCCCTGTGCCGCTGCAACCGGAGGGCCAGCTCTCGTCCATCGTGAAACACCCCGTCACCGGGCGGGTCCACGTCGATGCCGAGGGGCTTACCGGCGACGAGCAGGGTGATCGCCGCGTCCATGGTGGACCTGAAAAGGCGGTCCACTTCTATCCCCCGGAGAACTATCAACGACTGGCCTCGGCTCGTCCCGAGCTGGCCGAGGCCCTGCAGGTCGGCGTGCTCGGTGAGAATCTGTCGGCTCCCGGTCTGACCGAGGCCGAGGTCTGCATCGGCGACATCTTCAGCATCGGCACCGTTGTGCTCCAGGTGAGCCAGCCGAGACGGCCCTGCTGGAAGATCGACAACCGGTTGGGCTCTCCCGGGCTCAATCAGGTGGTGGTCAAGCTCGGCTGTCCGGGGTGGTACGCCCGTGTCCTCAACCCCGGCGAGCTGGGGATCGGAGACGCGATCGAGTTGCTCGAAAGGCCAGCACCCGGCCTGTCGCTGGCTCGCTTGCTGGCCGCCGACCGGGATCACCGACCGGACCCCGCAGAACTGCAGGTGCTGGCTGGGGCAGTCGGTCTGAATGAGGACTGGCAGGCTCGCCTGCTGCGTCGGGCCCAGTGGCTGAGCCAGCGCGCACCCTGAGCGACAACCCCGCCAACCGGCACGGACCTGTTCGGGTATCGGTCGGCTTGGGATAATCCGGTGGTGGCCATCCTGTCGGTGACGTTCCCGTTCTTTGCGCTGGTGTTGATCGGCTATCTGGCCGCCCGCCTGCGAGTCCTGCCGTTAGCGGCCGTGCCCGGCATGAATACCTTCGTGCTCTATTTCGCCTTGACCGCGCTGTTGTTCCAGCTGGGTGCGAATACGCCGATCGCGGAGTTGCTCGACCCGGTCGTGCTCGGGCTGTGGACGGTGAGCGGGCTCCTGATCATGGTGCTGGCTGCGGTGACCGCTCTGCGGCGCAGGCTCGGCTGGCTCGATGCGTCGTTCGGCTCCTTGATCGCCGTTCTGCCCAACTCGGGGTTCATGGGTGTCCCGCTGCTCACCGCCCTGCTCGGGGCCACTGCGAACGGCCCGATCATCGCGAGCCTGTTGGTCGACATCGTTGTCATCCAGTCACTCGGGGTGGCGTTCTCCCACCGGGGCGCCGGTGAACAGCACAGTGCGTGGGCCGAGCTCAAAGGCGCATTGGTCCGGATGTCTCGCAATCCACTCCCGTGGGCGATCGCGCTCGGTGGCACCTGGGGCGCGACCGGGTTGGCCCTGCCGGAGCCGGTGGATCACGTCATCACTCTGCTCGCCGCGGCTGCCACCCCCGTGGCCCTGTTCACCATCGGTGCCGTGCTGGCCCGCGAACAGGGCAACAAGCCCCCCGGACGGATCAGATCAGGTGTCCGGGCCTTCGGCGACGTCTATTGGCTGGCAGCGCTCAAACTGTTGGCCCACCCACTGTTCGTGTGGCTCCTCGGCACGGCGGCGATCGCCGCAGGCCTGCCATTGCGGGAATCCGCGTTGACCGTCCTCGTGCTCGCCGCCGCGCTGCCCGCGGCAGCGAACGTGTCGATGCTCGCCGAACGCTTCGGCGCCGACAACGGTCGGGTGGCCCGGGTGATCCTGGTATCAACACTGTTGAGCTTCGTCACGTTCTCTGCAGCGGTTGCCCTGCTCACCTGACCTGGCTACGAACCCACCCGCCGTCTCCCGGGTCCTCAGTGCGGTGTGGGACCGATGCGCACGCTCACCCAAAAGCAGACCAAGCAGACCACGGTGCCGACGATCGCGACCAGGGTGAGGGGCACCAGAGACTCGGGCCCGGCCACACCGACGACGGGGGCTACCGCCGCCCCGCCCAGGAATTGTGCGGCCCCGATCAGGGCTGACCCCGCCCCGCGCGCATCGGCGGCGTACCCCAATGCCAACGCCACCGGGTTGCCGAACAGGAACCCGACGCTCACGGTGAAGAACAGCAGAGGAACCTCGATGAAGAGCCCCGGCAGGTTGAGTGCCTGGGTGGCTACCAGGAGGAGTACGCCGATCACCAGCCCCACCAGTCCCACGCGCATCATGCGGTGCTGGCCGTGCTTCTCGACCAGGCGCATGTTGACAGTGCTGCCCAACAGGATCCCGGCAGAGTTGATGGCGAACAACACACCGCTGCCGAGCACCCCGAGGCCCATGATCGATTGGAAGATGAACGGCGACGACGCGATATAGCCCATCAGCACAACAAACGCGAAGGTCATCAACACGGCATTCGCCATGAATCCCGGTCTGCGCAGCAGGTGAAGCATCGCCAACCCCCGCCGCGGATCGGGAGCCACCTGCTGTTTGGGGTGGTGGGTTTCCGGGATCACGACGATCACGGCGACAAGCATGATCGCCGTGACCACCGTCAGCGCCCAGAGGATTCCCCGCCACCCAACGGGAATCGCCAGGAGGCCGCCGATCAGCGGCGCGATGACCGGAGCCACACCGCCGACCATCGCCAGCAGGCTGAACATCTTGGCAGCCAGGACGCCGCGATAGATGTCGGCGACGATCGCGCGGGCGATCACGATTCCGGCCGCACCGGTGAAGCCCTGCACCAGCCGGGCGCCGAGCAGGATTTCTGCATTGGGAGCGAGCGCGGCAGCCGCCGACGCCAGCAGGCAGAGGATCGACCCGACCAACAAGGGGGGTTTGCGGCCGAGCTTGTCGGAGATCGGCCCGATCACCAATTGCCCGGCGGCGACTCCCAGGAAGAAGGTGGTGAGCGTCAGTTGGATGACCGACACGGGCACATCAAGTTCTGCCGCCATGCGGGGAAAGACCGGGAGGTACATATCGGTCGCGAAGGGCGCCAACGTTGACAACAACGCCAGCGACACGAGAAGGAGCGCACCTGGTCTGCCCGGCGGGTGGGGGTGCGACAGTGGCTGAGGAGTACCGTGGGACATCACTGAGGAGCCTCGCATTGATCCCCACGCCCGGACACCGAATTCCGAACACCGGGAGGAGAGCCTCGATGACCGGCACTAACCATCACCGCGGCCTGACCCAGCACGGCAGCCTGAGCGCGACCGAGCTCCAGGACCTCCGGGAGCTGCTGCCGGAGATCGAGGCCGATGTGCGCCGCTGGCTGGCGGCAGCGGACCGGATCCCAGCCGATCCAGCCGGCGAACAACTCGCCGCGCTCCTGCGCGATCCCGCCGGCCTCGACTTCACCGTGCGGTTCGTGGACCGGGTGATCCGTCCCGAGGATCACACGGTGGCCGCACGGGAGTTGAGTCGCCTCGCGGCCGATCCGCCGGCGTTCCTGCCCACAGCGCTGCGGGCAGCTCTGCAGGTGGGCGGCAAGGCCGCTCCCCTGGCTCCCCGGCTTGTCGTGCCCATCGCCCGGCGGGTCCTGCGCCATCTGGTCGGTCATCTGCTGATCGACGCCACGGACGCACGTCTGGGCGCATCGCTGGCCCGCGTACGCCGACGGAGCCAAGCGCGGCTCAACCTGAACCTGCTCGGGGAGGCTGTCCTGGGTCGCGGCGAAGCGGATCGACGGCTCGCCGGCACGCTCGCCCTGCTCACCCGCGACGACGTCGACTATGTCTCCATCAAGGTGTCGGCCACGGTGGCTCCCCACCAGCCGTGGGCGTACGCCGAGACGGTCGACCGGGTCATGGACCGGCTGCGCCCGCTGTATCGAGTGGCCGCAGATCATCCAACGCCGAAGTTCATCAACCTGGACATGGAGGAATACAGGGACCTGCCGATGACCCTGGAGGTCTTCATCCGCCTGCTGGATGAACCCGAGCTGCGTTCCTTGGCGGCCGGCATCGTGCTGCAGGCCTACTTGCCGGATGCTCTTGGCGCCATGCAGCGGCTGCAGGAGTGGGCTGCTCGCCGGGTCGCGTCGGGCGGGGCACCGATCAAGGTCCGCCTGGTCAAGGGTGCCAACCTGCCGATGGAACACATGGATGCGTCCCTGCATGGCTGGCCGCTGGCGACCTGGCACACCAAACAGGACAGCGATACCCACTACAAGCGCGTGCTGCTGTGGGCGCTGACGCCGGAACGGGTGCAGAACGTGCGGTTGGGCGTGGCCGGACATAACCTGTTCGACATCGCCCTCGCCCGCCAGATCGCGACC
>JAUNUL010000086.1 GCA_030538175.1 Propionibacteriaceae bacterium
GAACTCGTCGTCGGACAGGTCCAGCGGCGGGGCAGTCGGGACCGTTCGTGCTTCAGCGATAACGCTTGCCAACTCCGGTGTTGGTGCGAGGCGCAGACGACTCGCGGCGTCCACGCCAGCGATGATTCGTGGGTTCTCCATCCGGTGGCGATGGGTGCCCACTCCTGCGACGAAGAAGCCCGAGACGGTCACGCGTTCACCAACCAAGTGGGCTGCTTCGTCGGGATCGACCACGTCCATCAGATCGATCGCATTGCCCACTGAGTCGCGGAGGCGGAAGTTGCTGCTGCGGAGGTCGACCATTTCGAGCGTGCCATGAAGGACTGCTTCGTTGGCGACGGTGTGCTCGCGTTGCCACGGGGTCCGGGTCAGGTTCTTCGTGTGCAGCATGGTGCTGCCATGGCCTGGGACGTCGATGGTGACGACTGGAGCGGACGTGCTGAGCCCGACCACCAACCTGTCGACGGCCTCAGCAACCGAGTCGGCTATCCCTGTCGGACGCTCGCCTGTGGCCATGCCGTGGACGATGGCTGCGAAGTCCCGGTCCACCAGGTCGGCGAACGGGTCAACGATTGCGTCGATGTCGCCGACGGCAAACATCAGTCGTGTGCTGCCCTCTCGCAAGGAGACTCGGACAGTGGAGAGCTTCTCGATGGTCGAGTTGGCGCGTCCCAACCCCGGCCGGTCCGCGACCGACCGGGTGAGGCGATAGGCAAGATCTTTGAAAGCCCGGATCAGTGCGATTGCGTCGGAGGCGAGCAACTCTCCGGGAGCACTGGCATGGCCCTCCAGCCGGAACTGGTATTGGCGTGTCATGGTGGCTCCCTTCGTCGTTCCAATCACGATAGTTCGACCCACTGACAAGTTTCTTGGCTCGAAGGAGCACGCGCCGAATCGAAGATTCAGGTGAGCGGGTCCCATTCGGCGGGGAGGGGGTTGGGCCAACAGCCGTATTCGGCGGCTAGGCGGCACGCTGCGGCCAGGCGATCCTCCGGGACGGAGACGTCGAGGAAGTACGCCAGCCCCGACAGCGCCTTGTGCGCCGGTTGGCCGCCGGGGTTGTGGGGTTTGGCGTACCGCAGCAAAGGCAGATGGGTGCGCAGCCGCATGCGGACGTCCTGCTCGGGGCGCCCCAGGACCTCGGCGAGCCGGGCGGCCAGCGCATCCTCGTTGACGTCGTCGATCGGCAGCCGGCCCGTGGCGGTGCGGATCAGGGAATCACTGTCGCTGCCCTCGATCCCGGCGAGGGGATCGACACCGCTCGGCGGCAGCGGGGGCGCGGGGATGTCGACACCGAGCGCCAGCCCGATCGCCGCCGCTGCGCCCTGTCGTGCGACTCGCTGCCGGAGTTCGTGGTTGACCAGCGCGCGGGCGTACTGCCGGGCGACCGGCTCGACGTCGACCTCGTGTGGGTACTGCTCGGGCGCCCCTTCGGCGAGTACGCCGTGCCCACCCAGAAACGCCGTCACCGCAGCCCGCACGGCATCGGCGGCATCGGCACTCGGCCGGCGGCGGCCCAGCAGGCCCGTCCGTGGGGGCAGCGCGGCGGTCGTCGCCAGCAGCCCACCCGGGGCTACCCCCTGTGCTGTGACCTGCCACTCGTCCGGCCAGATTCCCTTGGGCTCGACGCCCACCTCGCGCCGACGCCAGCGGCCGCGCACGGTCCACACGACCTGACTCGCCCGATCGCCGCTGCCCTCAACCAGCGCGGGATAGGGCAGCCAGTCGGGCACCTCGATCCGGTGGTCACCGGGCCACAGGTGGGTCGCGATCGGCAGGATGGGCACTGCCTTGCGGCGGGGTTCAGCCGGTGCGGACTCGGCCTGAACCAGCACCAGCCGATCGGGACGTTCGCCGAACAGCCGAACCTCGCCGGCGGCCGTCCTGGCGTACAGGCCGAAGGGATAGAGATAGAACCGTCGCTCGGCATCGGGAATCTCCGCCGCGACCTCCGCCGCCGCTGCCTCCCCCCACAGCTGCACGATCCGATGGACCTCCGCCAGCGCCGCGGCGTTGCGCGCGTCCAGCTGGCCCTCGTCGGGGGCCATCTCGATCGGGCCGGGTTGCAGGTCCAGCGGGAGTGGGCCGCCGAGCAGCCGGCGTACGCCCGCCGCGGTCTCGACCGCCTTCGCCAACTGGGCCTCGGTCGGTGCATTCGTTCGCACCGCCGCCGCGACCCTCCTCAGGTGCGTGGTCAGCCGTGCCGGATCGGTGGCTACTTCATCGGCCACCGCGGCATTCCACATCACCCGGCTGATGCCATCCAGGTCGAGATCGCCCACGACATCGGCCTGCTGTTCGAACCGGCCCTCGGGCTTCTGGTTGTTCAGGATCGCCGTGTCGGTGTCGAGGTGTTTGATGATGTACGACATCCGGGGGGTCTGCCACGGCGCGAGCTGATCCAGCTCGGCCAGCTTCTCTTCGCTCCGATCGTCTGATGGGGCGACCAGCCGGTCTTGGATCGCGCCCGACAGATGCCAGCGCCCGGCATCGAACCAGGTGAACAACCCCAGCGTCTCCCCACGCAGGTGGTTGAGGTCGCCATTGGAGCTGAAGCCAACCCACTCGGGCACGCCCGGTCCACGCTCGCCGGCCCGGAAGAACGCATCGGCGTCCTCATCCAAGTCGATCTGTGCGAACAGGTCCCACTGGCCGCCGAACAGGACCCACCGTTCCCCATCCGGCCCATCGGGGCGCCGCACGATGAACACGTCACCTGTTCCTGCGTCGTCATAGGCGATGCCGTCATCGATCAGGCGAGCGGTGCCGTTGTCGGTCCAGGCCAGAAAGGCAGCGGAGTTGGTCGCGAGGACACCCATGCGGGCGACGAGTTGATGAAGGGACTGCAAGGGGCTGAGGGACGTCACGCTCAGCACGGTAGGCAACAGCGGTGTCGTCCCGCCGGGACAGCGGGCAGTTCCTCCGGAGGCGCATCGTCGGCCTGGGGACCGGAAGCGCGAACTCGTGCTGCGCAAACCGTGACTGGTGTTCCGGCCGCGGGGATTGTTCCCGCTCGGCGCTGGTGGGGCGTACAGTCCCGCGGGTGAAAGGCGTCTGGGCGAAGATCAAGGGTTGGGTGGATCCGTACATCCTCCTGCTGTTCGGCATGGTCGCCCTCGCGGCGGTGCTGCCCGCGACGGGGCCGGCCGTGCAGCCGGTCGAACTCGCCACCGACCTGGCCGTGGCGCTGCTGTTCTTCCTCTATGGCGCGCGGCTGTCGGCGGATCAGACGTTGCAGGGCATCAAGCACTGGCGACTGCATTCGCTGGTGCTCGGGTTCACGTATGTTCTGTTCCCTGTTCTGGGGGTCATCACCGCGTTCCTGACCCGGCCGATCATCGGGCCGGAACTGGCGGCGGGGATGTTGTTCCTGACGCTGCTGCCCTCGACGGTCCAGTCATCGGTGGCATTCACTTCGATCGCACACGGCAATGTGGCGGCCTCCATCGTGGCGGCCTCGGTGTCGAACCTGCTCGGGGTCCTGCTCACGCCGTTGTTGGTGACGCTGGCGATGGGCGCGGCAGCCGGCGTGAACCTCGGCACCATCCGCAGCCTGTTCCTCCAGCTCGTGCTCCCGTTCGTCCTCGGCCAACTCGTGCACCGCTGGCTCGGCGGCTTCCTCGCCCGGCACAAGTCCGTCACCTCGAAGGTCGATCGGGGGGCGATCCTGCTCGTGGTGTACGCCGCATTCTCCGCCGGCATGCGCGACAACATGTTCTCCCGACTGAGCGGCTGGCAACTCGTGGCGCTGCTGGTCGTGTGCTGCGCGCTGCTCGCGGTGATCATGGCCGCGACGATGGTCATCAGCAAGGCGCTCGGGTTCTCCTGGCCCGATCGGACGGCGATCATCTTCGCTGGCTCCAAGAAGTCCATGGCCTCCGGGCTGCCGATGGCGCAGATCATCTTCCCCGCCGCAACCGTGGGCATCCTCGTCCTGCCGCTGATGCTGTTCCACCAGATCCAGCTCATGGTCTGCGCCCAGTTGGCGCGGCGCTGGTCGAAGCTGCCCCCGGTCGAGGACGCGGCAGTCACTGGCGAAGAGCGGTGAGTCGCTTGCGACTCAGGGCGTTCGGCGGCGCAGCGGCGGGTGGAGTTCGGTGACCGCCCCGGCGCGATAGAGCTGGGCGGGTCGGCCTCGACCGCTGGTGGCGCGGCGGTTGATCGGGGTCAGGAAGCCCTTGGTGCCGGTGACCTTGCGCTGGAAGTTCGCGGGATCGAGGCACTCGCCCCAGATCGCCTCATAGACCCCGCGCAGCTCGGCAACGGTGAACTCATCGGGCAGGAACGCCGTAGCCAGAGCCGTGTACTCCAACTTCGACCGCGCCCGCTCGACCCCGTCGGCGAGGATCTGCGAGTGGTCGAACGCCAAGTCCCGGTCGGCGAGCTCATCAACCGGCAACCACGATGCTGTAGCGGCGTCGGAGGCAGCCACGGGGTCGGGGAAGTCCGCGCCCAGCACCACCCAGGCGACCGACACCACCCGCTCGGGGCGCGGGTCGCGACCCGGATCGCCGTACGTCCGCAACTGCTCCATCCCCGTCACCAGCTCGGCGCCAAATCCGGTCTCCTCGGCCAGTTCCCGGCGCGCAGCGTCAGTCAGGCTCTCGTCGACGCGAACGAAACCGCCCGGCAGGGCGAGCCTGCGGGCATAGGGCTCGATGCCCCGCTCAATCACCAGCGCGCACAGCCGACGCTCGCGCAGCGTGAGCACGACGAGATCGACGGCGACCGCGAAGACGGGGAACTCGGAGGTGAAGGCCATGCATCTACCTTAATGGTCTATTTGACAAATAATCACCCCAGGGCATTAATAGTCATCATGACCATTAATGAGAGGTGTCGACCATGACGTGGGTGGAGATCGCCGGTTTCGTGACTGGCGCGGTGTGTGTCTGGCTCGTCGTGCGCCGCAATGTCTGGAATTTCGCTGTCGGGATGGCGAACAACGTCTTCTTCTGTGTGCTGTTCGTGCAGGCGGGCCTGTACGCCGAAGCGGGCCTTCAAGTCGTCTATTTCGGCCTCGCCGCGCTGGGTTGGTGGTGGTGGCTGCACGGCGGCGCGAACCGGACCGCGCTGGTCGTGCGGCGTACGCCGGCCTGGGCCTGGCTCGCCGTCGGCGCCGGGGTTGCGCTCGGCACGGGGCTGCTGTGGTGGGTGCTGATGACTTTCACCGATTCGACCGTGCCCGGGGCGGACGCGCTCACGACCGCGATGAGCCTCGGCGCGCAACTGATGCTGAACCGCAAGTGGATCGGCAACTGGCTGATCTGGATCGCTGCTGACGTGATCTATATCGGTCTGTACGTGCACAAGGAGCTTTACCTCACGGCCGTGCTGTATGCGCTGTTCCTGACCCTCTGCGTGGTCGGGCTGCGGCAGTGGCGGCGGGTCCTGGCGGAGGAATCGGCCGATGGGACCGTCCTGGTCTCAGGGGCAGGAACGGGCGGTTCGGACACGGCCGAGCGGGGGCAGGACGACTCCGGAGCGGCCGGCGTCGCCGCCGCGAAGGCGGCGCGGTCATGAACGCAGCGAGGGCGGTGCGGTCGTGAAGCGGTTCGCGCACGGGCTGGTGCTCGGCAAGTTCTATCCGTTCCACGCCGGCCACCAGCAGCTCGTCCGCGCGGCCAGCGCCGCCTGCGAACGTGTGACCGTGCAGGTCTTGGCGAGCTCGGTCGAATCGATCGACGTCGACGTGCGCGCGGATTGGATTCGGGCCGAGCACCCGGAGGTTCACGTGGTCACCGGCATGGACGAGGCGCCGATCGACTATGCGGATCCGGAGGTCTGGGGCCTGCACATGGCCGTCATCGAGGGGCTCCTCGATGCTCCGGTCGACGCGGTGTTCACGTCGGACGACTATGGCGCGGAGCTCGCCCGCCGTCTCGGTGCCCAGTGGTGCCAGGTCGATCCCGGCCGAGCGACGATGCAGATCTCCGGCACCGCGATCCGGGCTGACGTAGCCGGCCATTGGTGGGCGCTTCCGACGGCGGTGCGGCGGTGGTTCTGCCGTCGCGTGGTCGTGCTCGGCGCGGAGTCGACCGGTTCCACCACCCTCGCGACCGACCTCGCCCAGCACTTCACCGTGCCGTGGGTGCCCGAGTTCGGTCGGCAGTGGACCGTGGATCGGCCCGGTGGGCCGACGGCCCCGTGGAACACCGAGGAGTTCGATCTCATCGCCATTGAACATGCCCGCCAGGAGGTCGAGGCCATGGGCCGCACTCCGCGGCCGCTGGTCATCTCCGACACCGACGTCCTGGCGACATCGGTGTGGCATGAGCGGTACGTCGGGCGGCCCAGCCCCTCGGTGACCGAGCGGGCTCAGCGTTGGCAGCCGGATCTCTATGTGCTGACCGGTGCGGAGATCCCGTTCGTCCAGGACGGGCTGCGCGACGGCGAGCACCTCCGCCAAGCGATGCATCAGCGCTTCCGGACCGTGTTGGCGGAGTCGGGTGTGCCGTGGCTCGAGGTCCAGGGCACGCCGGCTGAGCGGTTGGCCGCGGCAGCAGCCGCGATCGACGACCTGCTCGACCGTGGCTGGGCGCTCTGCGATCCGCTCGGATGACCAGCTGGGCGGGGAACTCGGCGATGCTGTCCGAATCTGCAGTGAGCGCGGGGCTGACGGCATTATCCAATCCGCCCCGCTGTCTGTGCAGATTCGGCGACCAATCAGGTGGAAGGCCGCGAGGAGTGCTCGGGCGGACGCGGTCAGGCCCAGCCGTGGCGGGGTGTGTACGTTCCGGTCCGGGTCCCCGGTGATCTGGTCACACCCCAGACCAGCAGGCCGTGGGCGAGGATGTAGGTCGCCATGATCGCCACATCCATGTGCGCGAAGGCGAACGCGGTGAAGTTCTGCACCGCGATCATCGAGTCCGAGATGATGAACAGCGCGCCGCCGAGGACGCCGGACCAGCCCAGCCCGCTCGCCAGCAGGCCGGTGCTGGTCAGCGCCGTGGCATAGACGACGACGGCGGGTGCGAGCGCCCCTGCGCCCGGCAGGACCCATGTCACCATGCCGACGGCGTACGCCACGTACACGACAAGCAGCCATGGGCGCGGCGGCCGGACGGGCCACAGCGCGATGATCCAGGCCACGTGGGCGACGAGGAAGGACCCGAGCAACACGACCAGGACGAGCTCATCGCTCACGAACCGCGGCAGCGTGTCTCCTAGGAAAGAGAAGAACAGCGCCACCAGCGTCAATCGGCGCAGTCTGGGCTCTGGCGCCAGCCAGGCAGCGAGCGCCAGCACCGGCATCAGCAGCATCTGCGCCGGCACGCTCACCCGGTGCACACCGAGCCACAACGTGATCAACTGGATGACGACGATGCCGGCGTACGCCCACCACCGCCACGCTCCGGACTGTCCAAGGCCGGGGGGCCCGGGCGAAACGGACTGACCAGGGCTGTCGGGCGCCGGGCTCACAGGGTGGCTGCCTCGATCGTCAGCGTCAGCTCGTGGGCCTGGCCCGGGTTGAGGTGCATGGCGTTGTTGCGGACGTTGGCGGATTCCACGCACACCATGGTCCGCCAGCCGTCATCGGGCATGTCGCCCATCGCCGCGGCCTTTTCGGGGCCGGGGTTCCAGACGATCGTGTTGCCCGAACGGTTGGTCGTCAGGATCAGCCGGCGGTTGAGCGCCGGATCGTGGATCTCGACCGGGGCGCCGGTCCAGAAGATCCGGTCGACCTCGCCGGGGAAATCGATGGGCCCGATCTGGGTGTCATACCGGCTGGTCGGCTTGTCGAAATACTCGACGCCGGCCAGGCCGTGCACGGTGACGTGGCGGATGTCGCCGACGGTGAAATACGTGTGCAGGGCCTCCTCGACCACCAGCGGCACGTCATCGGTGTTGCGCACGGTGAGGCGCAACCGCAGGTGCTCGCCGAACTCCTGGGTGTATTCAACCTCGAACTTGTTGCGGTCGGCGTCGATGCCCTCGATGTCGCCGATCATCGTTTCGTCGAGCCGCCAACGCAGCGTCGTGACGCCATTCGTCTCGTGACCGGACAGCAGCTGCCATTGGACCAGCCGCGCGAAACCGTGCGCCGGGGACTTGTTCCCCTTGCGGCCGTCGCTGAACCACGGGAAACAGACCGGGATCCCGCCCCTGATCCCAACCTTCGGTTCGAAGCGCGCGGTCGGGCTGGTCCACAGCACCGGATCGGCGCCCTCGGCCGGCACCCATTCGGTGATGTGGGCGCCATGGTCCTGGACGGTGAACCGCCCGCCGGCCGGCGTCACGCCCTGGCAGCGGCCCCAGCCGTCGGAGTCGATGGTGCGTTCGAACATGTGGGTCGCCTTTCGTTGCTGTTCTCAGGGCGTCGAGCCGGTGGATGCCGCGTCTCCATCATCGGTGGCGAAGGGGCCGGTGCCGGTTTGAAGCCGGTGGCCTGCCGCCATGGATGACCGATGCGGGCGGTCAGAGTCCCGCGAAGACGCGGACGGCGTCGAGATGGGGGATGGAGATGGCTGCTGCGGCGGCGTCGCGGGTGATGGGTTTCGCGCAGTACGCCACCCCCAGGCCCGCGACCGCCAGCATGTCGAGGTCATTGGCTCCATCGCCGATGGCGATCACGCGGTCGGTGTCGAGACCGAGCAGCTCGGCGTACTCCAACAAGTGGCGGCGCTTGGCGGCGCGGTCGACGACCGGGCCGAGCGTCCGCCCGGTCAGGTGACCGTCGACGACCTCGAGCCGGTTCGCCCGCACGAGCTCGATGCCCAGTGAGTCCGCCAGCGGATCGACGATCTCGTGGAAGCCACCCGAGACCAGGCCCACCCCCACCCCCTGCTGATGGGCCGCAGCGATCAGGTCGGCCGCACCGTTGGACAACCGGACTTCGGTGGTCACCGCATCGAGTGCGCTGACGGACAGGCCTTGCAGGGTCGCGACCCGCTCAGCGAGGGATTCGGCAAAGTCGAGCTCACCGCGCATGGCTCGGTCGGTGATCTTGGCCACGAGGGCTTCGCTCCCGGCATGTGCGGCGATGAGCTCGATGACTTCGGCGGTGATGAGGGTCGAATCGACGTCCATCACCAGCAGGCCTGGGCCGTGCTCGGCCAGCGGCCCCCAGATGAGCGCGGCATCGACACCGTGCTCGGCGGCCAGGACGCGGATCTGATCCCGCAGGCCCTCGCCAGCGCCCTCGGCGATCTCGCCGGTGAAGGCCACCGCGTCGAAGCCGGGGCTGGCCTGGGTGGCGGCGATGAACCGGGGCAGCAACTCATGCACCTGGTCGAGAAGCTGGTCGGGGATGGTCTCGGCACTCACGAGTCCGGCACGCGCGGGAATCATGGGTCGAACGCTACTAGGGACCGGTGACAGCCGATCGCGAAGTCAGAGGCCGATCAGAACCAGTGCGGTGAGCAGGAGCGTGAACGCAATTTCACCGAATCCCGCGGCCTTGGGGGTGACCGTGCGCCCCGACAAGGGCCCCAGCACCGGCACCAGCAGGGCCCGCACCGTGGTGAGCGCGAAGAATGCGGTCCAAGTCCAGGAGATGTGACCGAAGGCGGCGGCCAGAGCGGCCAGCCCGGTGGCGACGACATGGAAAGCGACCGAGCCGACGACCCAGGCGAGGTGACCACGCTCGCGGATCAGGGTCTTCACATAGGGGACGGTGCCGAAGAAATAGAAGAAGCAGATCGCGCCCAGCCACCAGCCAGCCGCGGGACCCTGGCCGAGGGCCTCGAACGCCTCCAGCGGATTCGGATAGCGGACGGTCACGGACATCAGCGCCGCCGCCAGGATCGTGAGGGCGCCCGAGAGGGTCGAGCGTTCCTTGCGGTGGGCGACGAGCCAGA
>JAUNUL010000087.1 GCA_030538175.1 Propionibacteriaceae bacterium
ACCGGTTGGCGATGGCTCGATCATCGGTCGCTATCTCCCACAGCCGTTGATGGGCGATGCCATCGGAAAGATGGGTCGCCTCGACGAAATCCTGGGTGAAGGCTTCGTGGTCCTGGGCCGCGATCTCGATCCCACGGAGTTGTTGTCCGCCGATGAGAAGGCGAAATGGGACGAGCTCGGAGCGCGCTACATCGCCGTCCGCTCCCAGAACGCTTTCAGCGAGTCCGGCACCGACCTCATTGACCTCGAGGGCGCGATCGGCGCCTTCATGGATCGCTATGGCGTGCGCGCGATCGCCGTCCGCCCCGACCGATTCATCGCCTCGTCCGACCAGCAGCAGCTGGCCGTCCCGGCCCTGTGAGAAAGGGAGCAACACACATGACCGGAGTCAGAGAACTGGGATATGTCGTCTATGAGGTCTCCGACCTGGCTGCCTGGGAGAAGTTCGGAGTCGAGCTGCTCGGCATGAAAATCGGTGAACGTTTCGACGGCGGCTTCACCCTGCGATTCGATGAAAAGGCCTATCGCTGGATCATCGTCGAGGGGCCAGCCGATGACCTTGCCCGTTCGGGTTACGTCGTGGGCGCAAACCTCGATGCATTGGTGGCAGAGCTTCGTGGAGCGGGAGTCGACGTGGTCGAAGGCGGCGCTGATCTGGCGACCGCGCGCGGTGTTGATCGAATCTTCACCACGATCGATCCGATGGGCAACGTGATCGAACTAGTCGAGGAGTGCCCGGATGCGCCGACGCCGTTCACCAGCGAAATTCTGAATGGTGAGTTCGTCACCGGAATCGGGGGCGCGGGCCATCAGGTTCTCGTTGCTCAAGGGGTCGCACGCGAGGAGTACCTGGCTTTCTATCGCGATCTGTTGGGGTTCCGCATCTCCGACATCATCATCGAAGAGCTTGCACCTGGCATCGTGGCCGACCTCATCTTCCTGCATTGCAATCCGCGGCATCACACCGTGGCGTTCGGTGACCTGCCGTCGCCGAAGCGTACGCATCACTTCATGGTCGAGGTCGCCGACATCGTGGATGTAGGCCGGGCCTATGAGCGCTGCCTGGCCGCCGGACAGCCCTTGGAAATGCACCTCGGCATGCACCCGAACGATCACATGTTCAGCTTCTATGTCGTCACGCCATCGGGATTCTCCGTCGAATACGGCTGTGGTGGCCGCCTGATCGACGACGCCACGTGGGAAGTCACCACCCTGGACGCCCTGCACAGCTGGGGCCATCAGCCAACCCACGTTGTTTCCGAACTCGTTGCCGCGACCAGCGACGCCCATCCTTCTGCCGATTCTGCCGAAAAGAGTGACGCATGAGCCTCGACAAGTCCGCCATTTCCCACGACATCACGCTGCCTTCGGGTACGCGGATCCGGTATTACGAGTACGGCCCCACCGACGGGTATCCCGTGCTGTTGCTGCACGGCTCCGGCCCGGGGGCCACCGGCTGGTCAAACTTCAGCGGCAACATCGAGCAGATCGGTGATGCCGGCTTCCGGGTCATCGCGCCGGATATGCCCGGTTGGGGTGCGTCGGATCCCGTGGCGACCGACGATCTTGACCACGCTGCCTCAGCGCTGGAATTCCTCGACGCGATGGGCATCGAGAAGGCTGCGTTCGTCGGCAACTCGATGGGCGGCCACACGTCGATCCGGTTCGCCACCCTGCATCCGGATCGGATTTCGCATCTCATGACGATGGGCCCGCCCCTGGGCAAGGTGCCTTCATTGAACGGGGTTTCCGGCCTGAGTGAGGGACTGAAGGTGCTCATCGAGACCTATGTTTCTCCGACCGAGGCGAACATGAAGCGCCTGGTCGAGGTGATGACCTTCGACAACGCACGCTTCGCAACTCCTGAACTGATCGCGGCCCGCACCGAGGCCACCAATGCGGTGCCGGAGCATGTGCAGAATTACGTCGAAGGCCTGCCGAAGGGCTCACCCATTCCCGTTTGGGTCGACCGCGACAAGGTCGGCGACATTCGGATCCCCGCCCTGTTCATCCATGGCAAGGATGACCGGGTCGTGCCGTTCGAGAACAGCCTGTGGCTTTTGGCCAATGTCCTCAACAGCCGAGCCGTTCTGCTCAACCAATGTGGTCACTGGGCCATGATCGAGCACGCTGAGGAGTTCAACCGCCTTGTCATCGATTTTGTAGCCAACAACTGATCACCTGATCGGCATAATCTGCGGTCATCTCCGCGGTTCGGCGCGTTTGCCCTAGTCGTGATCGCGTTCAGGGGATTGCGGTGCAGGTTTTGCCGAATTCCCGTCCGAACGCACCGTGCGCGTGACGATGAACTTCGGGTTCCGAGCAACGATCTCCGTCTGCCCTATCCGCCGCAACGATTGCAGATAGGGCAGATGGGCGTTGAACACCAGCCACAGCTCCCCGCCGGGCCGCAGGACGCGGCCGGCGTCGGCGATCATTGCCAGCGCCGGCCCGGAGTCCTTGGTGGTGCCGACATGGAAGGGTGGATTGCACACGATCAGCCCGCTGCTGGCGGTCGGCTGCTCGGCCAGGCCGTCGGCCCGCTCCACGCTCACCGATACGCCGTTGAGTGCGGCCGTCGCTGCGGTGGCCTGGCAGGCGGCGCGGGACTCGTCGATGGCCAGCACCTGGTGGCCGGCCCGGGCCAGCAAGGCGCTCAGCGTCCCGTTGCCGGATCCGAGGTCGATGGTGGTGCCGGGGTCTGTCCTGCCAGCTGTCCCGGACACGGGGCGCCCATCGCCCGTCGGCTGACCGGGCACTGCGATCTGGTCGAGCACCGTCAGCAGCAACCGCGTACCCGGATCGACCCGGGTACCCGCGAACGTCGCCCCGTGCGCTGCCAGGCTCAGGTCGAGCTCGGCGTGGTGGGCAGTTCGCGGATAGTCGATCGGTCCGGGTGTCGGCTCCGCCGCATGCAGTACGCGGGACTTCTGCCGCCCGAGACTGGCCCGCACGTCACCGAAGCGGGTGGCCAGGGCCTCGTTCATCGAGCGGGTCATGTGCTTCACCCGACCACCGGCGACCACGTGCACGCCACGGGGCAGCCATGCCAGCCGCTGGGCGTACTCCTCAAGCGCCGCCACCGACTTCGGCAGCCGCAGCACCACAAGATCGACGTCCGCCAATTCGGTGCTCACCGCGGGAGCGTTGTCGGCGCCGCTCATCGGTGGCTGGCTCATCGGGCTGCCCACGACCTGCCCCGGGAGCCGATCGATCACTGGCACGGTCACGTGATTCTCCAGCAGCAGGGAATCGGCGTACGCCACGACGGGCCACCCGCGATCCGCCACCGCCGCGGCGAGATCCGGGGCGTCAAGGACCAGCACGCGACCCGCGGGCTCGGGGGCTTCATCGAGTATCAGGCGGTCAACCGGGTCCATGTCGGCACCGTAGCGAAATGGCACGCGCGTTGAGCGAGGGCCAAGCATTCTGCCACTGTGACAGGAGAATTGCCGGGAAAGGGATCGATATGGACGTCGAAAGCGCCGAATCATTCACCTTGCGAGACAAAGCGGCTCGATCCTGTCTCTGGTTCGGTGGTACGCGCGCCCGGCGAGTCGAGACAGAGTAAGTTGTCGATGTGTCCGACCAGGCCCTCGAGATTCACGTAATCGCCGACTCCACCGGCGAGACTGCTGCGCGCCTGGCCCGTGCTGCACAAGCCCAGTTCCCCAACCATCCTTTTCGGATCGTGCGCCATCCCCGGGTGACGACGGCCGAGGAGCTCTTCCTGATCTTCGACACCGTGCGGGGCCACGTCAACCGATCCGTTGTCGTGATGTCGACGCTGGTCAACCCGGTGTTGCGGGACCTGGTCGATGACGGTTGTGCGGAGATGGGGCTGGTGCATATCGACCTGCTCGGTCCGACCCTTCAACAGTTGGAGATCGCCACCGGGGTCGAGCCGGAGCGGGTGGCGATGCGCCCGGTCGGTGTGGAGAAGGACTATTTCACCCGGATCGCAGCGATGGAATTCGCTGTCCGCCACGATGACGGCCAACAGCCGGAGGGGCTCAAGAACGCTGACATCGTCATTGTTGCCGCCTCGCGTTGTGGCAAGACCCCGCTGTCGATGTATCTGGGATATCTGGGATACAAGACGGCCAATGTCCCGCTGGTGCCGCGCATCAAGCCGCCTGCGGAGCTTTATGAGATCGAGAAGTGGCGGATCGTCGGGTTGACCCTCGACCCCCAACTGCTCGCCGAAATCCGGGTCCGACGGTTGAAGGGCATGGGCGCCCATCGGCAGTCCGATGGTTATGCCGAATTGGCCAAGATCTATGACGAGTTCGACGAGATCAAGGCGATCCAGCGCGGGTTGGGCTGCCCCGTGTTGGACACCACCAAGATGGCCCTTGAGGAATCTGCGGCACGGATCATCGACATTGTTGATGACCGCGCCCGCGCCAATGGCGGCGTGTTGCGGAAACTGCCCAGCGAGCTGAGCTTCGCCCCCTGAATTCGCTTGAACGCGACTGCAAAATCCGAGAAACAAGGAGACCCGATGCACACCGAGTACGTGTACGACCTCGCCGATGGCGACGCCACGATGCGGAATCTGCTGGGCGGCAAGGGCGCTGGTGTCGCCGAGATGGCCCGCCTTGGCTTTCCCGTCCCGGACGCGTTCACCGTTACCACCACTGCCTGTGTGGAGACGATGAACCGTGGCGGCGAGTGGCCCGAGAACCTGTGGGGTGAGGTCGAAGAGGCCTTGGCCCGCCTCGAGGAGCGCACCGGCCTCGGCCTCGGCGATCCCGAGAAGCCGCTCCTGCTGGCCATCCGTTCCGGTGCCGTGCAGTCCATGCCCGGCATGATGGACACGGTCCTCAACCTCGGTGTCTCCGACGAGACGGTCAAGGGCTTGGCCTCCGGTGGTGATGAGCGGTTCGCGTGGGACTCTTACCGTCGCTTCATCCAGATGTATGGCGAGGTCGTCGAGGGCATCGAGCCCCACATCTATGAGGACGCCCTGACGAAGATCAAGGCCGACAAGGGTGTTGAGCAGGACACCGATCTGACCACCGAGGACCTCCAGGAACTCGTCGCAACGTTCAAGAAGCTCTCCAACGACGCGCTCGGTGGCGAGTGGACCTCCGATCCCAAGGAGCAGCTCCGCCGCGCCATCAACGCTGTCTTCGACTCGTGGCAGAACCCGCGCGCCGAGGTTTATCGCCGTGCGAACAACATCCCGGCTGACCTCGGCACCGCTGTGAACGTCATGCAGATGGTGTTCGGCAACCGTGGCGAGACCTCCGCGACCGGCGTGCTCTTCACCCGCAACCCGTCCACCGGTGTCAAGGAGCTCTATGGCGAGTTCCTCGTCAACGCCCAGGGCGAGGACGTCGTGGCCGGCATCCGCACCCCGCGCAACCTCGAAGAGATGGAAGAGGTCCTGCCGGAGGCGTACGCCCAGCTCCTGAAGACGATGGACGCGATGGAGCGTCACTATCAGGACATGCAGGACATGGAGTTCACGATTGAGAACGAGAAGCTCTATCTGCTCCAGACCCGCAACGGCAAGCGCACCGCTGCTGCTGCTCTGAGGATCGCCAACGACATGGTCGAGGAGGGCATCCTCACCAAGGAGGAGGCGCTCCAGCGGATCGAGCCGGCACAGCTCGACCAGCTGCTGCACCCGGCCATCGACCCGTCGCACGGCCAGTCCCCGATCGCCAAGGGCCTTCCGGCTTCCCCGGGGGCCGCGGTTGGCAAGCTCTGCTTCGACGCCGACACCGCTGCGGTGCGCGGTGACGAGGAGCCCGTCGTGCTCGTCCGCTTCGAGACCACCCCGGACGACATTGCCGGTGTGATCAAGGCCCAGGGCGTCCTGACCGCTCACGGTGGCATGACGTCCCACGCGGCCGTCGTCGCGCGCGGCATGGGCAAGCCCTGCGTCGCCGGTGCACACGAGATCAAGATCAACCCCACGGCGAAGACCGTGACCATCGGCGACAAGACCTATGGCGAGGACGACGTCCTCACCCTCGACGGGTCGACCGGTGAGGTGTACGCCGGTCCGCTGCCGCTGGTTCCGCCGCAGATCAACGATGACTTCCAGCACATCGTCCAGTGGGCCGATGAGGTCCGTCGCCTCGGTGTCCGCGCCAACGCTGACAACCGGACCGACGCCGAGAAGGCCCGTGAGCTGGGTGCCGAGGGCATCGGCCTGTGCCGCACCGAGCACATGTTCATGGCCGAGGATCGCCTCCCGGCCGTGCGCGAGATGATCCTCGCCGAGAACGACGAGCAGCGCGCTGCCGCTCTGGAAAAGATCCTGCCGATGCAGCAGCAGGACTTCGAGGGCATCTTCGAGGCGATGGCCGGCTTGCCCGTCACCGTCCGCCTGCTTGACCCGCCGCTGCACGAGTTCCTGCCCGACCTGGTCGAGCAGTCGCTCAAGGTCCAGAAGCTGGAGCTCACCGGTGGTTCGGCCGACGAGATTGCGACCGAGAAGGCGCTGCTCGAGCAGGTCAAGAACCTGCACGAGATGAACCCGATGCTCGGCACCCGTGGCTGCCGTCTGGGCATGCTCTATCCCGAGATCCCCGAGATGCAGACCCGCGCGATCATCCGTGCAGCGCTGGCTGTCCGCGACCGCAAGGGCGAGACCGTCGACGTCGAGATCATGATCCCGCTGGTGGCGTACGCCGAGGAGCTCAAGCGTCAGCGCGCCATCGTCGTGGCGACGGCGGACGAGGAGATCGCGAACGCGGGCACCGAGCTGGCGTACACGGTCGGCACCATGATCGAGCTGCCGCGTGCCGCGGTGACCGCTCACCAGATCGCCGAGCACGCCGACTTCTTCTCGTTCGGCACCAACGACCTCACCCAGACCGGCATCGGCATCTCCCGCGATGACGCCGAGGGTGGCTTCCTGGGGCAGTACGTCATCGACGAAGTCATGCCGCGCAACCCGTTCGAGTCGGTCGACCCCGATGGTGTCGGCGAGCTCGTCCGCATCGGCGTTGACAAGGGCCGTTCGGTCAAGGGCGAGCTCAAGACCGGTGTCTGCGGTGAGCACGGTGGCGATCCCGAGTCGATCGAGCTGTTCCACGAGATCGGCCTGGACTATGTGTCCTGCTCGCCGTTCCGTGTGCCGATCGCGCGCTTCGCTGCCGCCCAGGCGGTGCTGAAGAACAAGTGACCCGCGTCGGGGCGTGACCCCCGATCAGGTTTCGCAACAGTGGCTCGTCCCCAGTGTGGGGCGGGCCACTGTGCTTCTTGGGGCGTGTTCGTACGCCAAAGATGGGCGCCCTTGACGTCTGGCTCCTCGTCGGCGTTTGTGTCAGTGGCGCTCGCTATCGTCAGGACATGGCGTTCACCGTGCCCGATCCACTCGTCAGCCCGACCCTTCGTGCGCTCGGCTTCAACAAGCCGTTTCTCGATGCAGAGGCCGCTCGCCAGCATGTGCGGGCGTGCGCGTTGCGCCCACAGCCGTACGCCCCAGGCAAGCGGATTCGACGTGACGTTGTGATCGACGTGGACCGGCTTGAGGGCTGGCCGGTCTATCAGGTCATGCCGACGGACGCCTCGTCCACGGGTGTGGTGATCTTCGCCCATGGCGGCGGCTGGGTGAACGAGATGTCCTTCATCCACTGGAACTTCGTCACCGCGCTGGTGGCCGAGGCCCAGGTCACGGTGATCGTGCCGATCTATCCGCTGATTCCCTTTGGTCACGCGGCGGAGGTGGTCGACCGGTTCGTGGAGATCGTCCGTGATGCCCGAGCCCGCCACCCGCGCACGGCGATCGCCGGTGATTCCGCCGGTGGCCAGATCGCGTTCTCGGCGGCGTTGGAGCTGCGGGACCGGCACGGGATCACGCTCGACGACACGATCCTGATCTCGCCGGTGGTCGATGCCCGGTTGGAGAATCCGGGGATCGAGGAGCTGCTGCCTCGGGATCCCCTGCTGGGGGTTGACGGAACGAGGGTGTTCATCGATCTGTGGCGCGGTGAACTCTCGGTCACGGACCAACGGGTGAGCCCCCTCCTCGGCGACCTGCAGGGCCTCGGGCCGGTGCTGTTGTTCACCGGCACTGAGGAGATCCTTGCGCCGGATATCCGGTTGCTGGCCGAACGGTTGACCGCTGCGGGCGTGCCTGTCGAGTTCCATGAGGCGCCGGGTCAGATCCATGACTATCCGTTGTGGCCGGTGAAGGCCGCGCAAGGTGCCCGTGACGTGATGGTGGAGCGGTTGCGCGCCTCACCGCCGTGATCACGGGCGGCTCCGCGAGCGGACCGGTTCCTGTGGTCGGCCGTCACGAAGCCAGGCCCATCGGGGCCGGGCTCAGCCGGCCGATCAAGGTGTCCACCGGAAAGGGTGGCGTACCTCACGTCAGCAAGTTACTATTCAGTAGCCCTCGGTTCGAGCGTCAAAGGAGACCTCAGTGACACCAAGAGACGTGGTTTTCGTGGATGGGGTGCGCACTCCGTTCGGGAAGGCCGGTGACGATGGGCTGTACGCCCAGACCCGCGCTGACGATCTGGTCGTCGCCTGCTTGCGGGAGCTCCTGCGGCGCAACCCCGAGTTGCCGCCGGAGCGGATCGATGATGTGGCGATCGCGGCGACCACGCAGTCCGGGGACCAAGGGCTGACGTTGGGTCGCACGACCGCGTTGCTCGCCGGTCTGCCGCGTTCGGTGCCGGGTTACGCCATCGATCGGATGTGCGCCGGGGCGATGACCGCCGTGACGACGACGGCTGCGGCGATCGGTTTCGGGCAGACGGATGTCGCCTTGGCGGGTGGTGTGGAGCACATGGGCCGGCATCCGATCGGGGCGGGCATGGATCCGAACCCACGCTTCCTGGCCGATCGCATCGTTGATCCGTCGGCGCTGGTCATGGGCAAGACGGCGCAGAACCTGCATGACCGCTATCCACAGATCACGAAGCAGCGCTGCGATGCCTATGCGGTGGGCTCCCAGGCGAAGTACGCGGCTGCTCTCGCTTCCGGCCACATCCAGCCGGACCTCGTGCCCGTCGCTGTGCGCAGTGTCGAGTTGGGCTGGGGGGTCGCGTCCGCAGATGAGCCGCCGCGCCCGGGCACGACGATCGAGCAGTTGGCGACGTTGCGTACGCCGTTCCGGGCGCACGGGAACGTGACTGCCGGCAATGCGGCCGGCCTGAACGATGGCGCGACCGCGTGCTTGATCGCCGGGGCGGACACCGCGGCTGAGCTTGGGCTGCCTGGAGCGATGCGGATGGTCGGGTTCGCGTTCGCGGGGGTGGAACCGGAGGTGATGGGCGTCGGGCCGGTCCCGGCGACGCAGAAGGCACTCGCGCGTGCGGGGTTGAGCATGGACGACATCGGCCTCATCGAGATCAATGAGGCGTTCGCGGTCCAGGTATTGGCGTTCTGCGAGGAGTTCGGGCTCGCCGATGACGATCCACGAATCAATCCGTGGGGCGGTGCCATCGCGGTGGGCCACCCGTTGGCCTCCTCCGGCGTGCGGCTCATGACGCAACTAGCCCGCCAGTTCGCCGAGCGCCCAGATGTGCGCTTCGGCATCACCACCATGTGCATCGGTCTGGGCATGGGCGGCACGGTCATCTGGGAGAACCCGGCCTTCGAGGGGGACAAGTGAGCACGCTCGACACGATCAAGGAGTTGGCCGCGCGCCTGGCGGAGGTGGAGCGGGCGACGGAGTTCAAAGTACGCCTGGTCGAGTTGCCAGAGGCCCCCAACACCCGGGGTACGGGGGCACTCAGCTCCGGGGGCACAGACCCTGGGAGC
>JAUNUL010000088.1 GCA_030538175.1 Propionibacteriaceae bacterium
ACCCCGACCTGAACCCGCACCTCACGGCCGATCGAGGTGAACAGCCAGCCACCCTCGCCTTCCTCGGCGAACCAGCCGACCCCGTTCACCTCGAAACAGCGGGTATCGGTGGCCATCGCGGCCGGCTCGGCGACGCCGCAGGTGAACGTGATGGGCGGGGTTCCCCACGCGGCACTCAGCGTGCCGGTGGTGTCGCGCCGGGGAGTGTTCTCCACGGTGCGGGGAAGATCATCGACCATGCGCTCGCACAGCTGCCGTGTCGCGGGATCGACGTCGGGTTCGACGATGGAGACCGGACCGGCACAGGCTGTTACCCCAACGAGAGCCGCAACGGAGATGGACGCCCCCCTGAAGAGGCGCGGAGACCATGCCCGGGTGCATCCGGCGTGATCGGGGCCGGTGGGGGAGTGGCGGGTGGCGGACAAGCGACCCATGTCAGAAGGTCACGACCGGACAGGTGATCGTGCGGGTGATCCCGGGGACGGCCTGCACCCGGGCGACCACCAACTGGCCCAGCCTGTCCATGCTGTCGGCCTGGGCGGTCACGATCACGTCATAGGGGCCGGTCACATCATCGGCCTGCAGCACGCCCTCGAGGGAGCGAATCTCCTGCGCGACCGTGGCTGCACGGCCGACCTCGGTCTGCACCAAGATGTAGGCCTTGACCGTCATCTGCTCGCCTCCCTCAGCGTTGGGCTCTGGCGGTCACGGTACCTTGTCGCCGTCCCCCGGCAGAGAAACCCGATCACGCAGGAGATGCCATGTCCCCCCAGGAATCCCACAGCCTCGGCGAGCTGGGCGAGTTCGGGTTGATCGCGAGCATCACCGCCGACCTCGCCGACGATCCCCGGGTCCCGGTTGGGCCGGGGGACGACGGTGCAGTGGTGCGGATCGACGGCGATCTGGTGGTCTCGACCGACACGGTCGTGGAAGGCGTGCACTTCCGCAACGACTGGTCCCTGCCCCACGAGGTCGGGCAGCGGGCCGTCGCAGCAGCCGTGGCGGACCTGATCGCGATGGGGGCGCGGCCGGTGGCGATGGTGGTCGCCTTCAGTGCCCCCGCAGACCTGCCGGCTTCCTGGGCCAAGCAGTGCACCCAGGGCATGAAGCTCGAGGCCGCGAAGTCCGGCATCGCCCTGGTCGGTGGTGATGTGACCTCAGGTCCGGCGGTCACGGTTGCGGTCACCGTCCTCGGGGATCTCGCCGGTCACCCACCGATCCTGCGCGATGGTGCCCGGCCGGGCGATGTGGTCGCGCTGCGAGGCCGGGTGGGCTGGTCTGCTGCGGGGTTGCGGGTGTTGAGCCGTGGATTCCGGTCCCCACGGGTGCTGGTGGAGGCGTACAAGGTGCCGGAGGTCGTCTATTCCGCCGGGGGAGAGGCCCGATCCGGCGGAGCCACCGCCCTCATCGACATCAGCGACGGCCTGCTCGCTGACCTGGGGCACATCGCGGATGCGTCCGGCGTGCGCGTCAACGTCGACCGGGCCGCCTTCACCCTGCCCGACCCGTTGCAGGCCGTCTCCGCCGCGATCGGAGTTGATCCCTGGACGTTCATTCTGACCGGGGGAGAGGACCACGCCTTCGCGGGGACGTTCAGCTCACCAGACCGGGTGCCGGAGGGCTGGCTGGTGATCGGTGAGGTGCTGGCCGGCGAGCCCTCGGTGACCGTGGACGGCACCGCCTGGGAGGGCGCCAGCGGCTGGGATCACTTCCATCGGAGCTGACTTTCGCGGCGTGGGATTGTGAACCCGTTCCGTCGCATCGCCTAGGGTAGGGCCCATGGCGAGCCGCGCGACTTCCCCGGCGCGGACCAAGAGCTCGACAGCCATGTCGGGCTCCCGTCCGCGACCGTCCGGAACCAAAAAGACTTCGACCCGCCCCGCGACCCGGGGCGGTTCTGCTGCCCGGCCCCCGGCCAAGGGGAGCTCGGGGCGCCAGCCCGCGGCACGTCGACCCAGCAAACGACCTCCTCAGCGCGGCGTCCTCCAGACGATCGCCCAGGGCATCGTCGCTGTCTTCCGGGGGATCGCGCACGGCACGGGCACGGCTGCCCGGTCGATCGGCCACGGGGCCCGTGACCTCGATCCGGCGTTGCGTCGCGACGGCGCGGGGTTGTTCCTGCTGGCCTCGGCGATCGTCCTCGCCGCCTCGTTCTGGTGGTCCATCCCGGCTCCCGTCGGTCCCGCGATCGTCACCGGCGTCAGCACCGTCGTGGGCACGCTCGCGTTCGCCTCGCCGCTGCTGTTCGGCTGGATGGCATGGCGTACGCTGCGCCACCCCGACCGCAACGGCCCCGTCGGCCGACAGATCATCGGGTGGCTCGCCATGCTGCTCGGTCTGCTCGGCCTGGTGAACATCGCCCACGGTCTCCCGCGTCCGGAAACCCCGGAAAAGCTGCGTACTGCCGGCGGCATGCTCGGCTATATCTCCTCCAGCCTGCTGGCTGACCTGCTGTCGGTGTGGGTCGCGGTGCCGCTGCTCGTGCTGCTCATGCTGTTCGGCATGCTCGTCATCGTCGGCCTGCCGCTCTATGAGCTCGGTGACCGGGTCCGCGCGCTGGTCGTCCGCGACCACGGGGACATCGATCACGACCTGGATTATGGCGTCGATGAGGCGTACGACACCCCGATCGTCGCCGAACCCGAAGCCCGGGAAGAGACGCCCCGCAAGCGGTCTCGGGCTCGCAAGGCGATCCAGGCGGCAGACTCGGAGATCACCGAGTTCGTGGACAACCCGCCGGTCGCCGAGCACTCCGTGGGCATCTTCGATATCGAGGCCCTCGACAACGAACCCACGCTCGCCGGCCGCCGCAAACGGGCAGGCCAAGAGAAGAAGGTCACGGCCGGGCTGCCCCCGGAACCGCCGGCAGCGCCCCGCCCGACCGCGGCCGCTCCCGCCGAGGACGTCACGGTGGGCGAAGTCGAAGCGCCCGAACACTCGCCGACCCCACCGAGAGTGGAACAACTCCAGCTGTCCGGCGATGTGCAGTACGTGCTGCCGGACGCAACGATGCTCAAGTCCGGCAGTGTGCCGAAGGCTCGGACGGCCGCCAATGACGCGGTCGTCAACGCCCTCACCGAGGTGCTCGATCAGTTCAATGTCGATGCGGCGGTGACGGGGTACACGCGTGGTCCGACGGTCACCCGCTACGAGGTCGAACTGGGTCCGGCCGTGAAGGTCGAGCGGGTGACGGCGCTCAGCAAGAACATCGCCTACGCCGTCGCGTCCCAGGACGTCCGCATCCTCTCGCCCATCCCGGGCAAGTCGGCCATCGGCATCGAGATCCCGAACACCGACAAGGAGATCGTCTCCCTCGGCGACGTGCTGCGATCGACGCGTGCCCGCAACGATCACCACCCGATGACCGTCGGCCTCGGCAAGGACGTCGAGGGCGGTTTCGTCGTGGCGAACATGGCCAAGATGCCGCACCTGCTGGTGGCCGGCGCCACGGGTTCGGGCAAGTCGTCGTTCATCAACTCGCTGATCACCTCGATCATGATGCGCTCCACGCCGGACGAGGTGCGGATGCTGCTGGTCGACCCCAAGCGGGTGGAGCTGACCGCCTATGAGGGCATCCCGCACCTGGTGACCCCGATCATCACCAACCCCAAGAAGGCCGCCGAGGCGTTGCAGTGGGTCGTGCGTGAGATGGACATGCGCTACGACGACCTGGCGAACTTCGGGTTCCGCCACGTCGACGACTTCAACAAGGGGGTGCGGGCCGGGGCGGTGCACCCACCGGAGGGCTCCGAACGGGTCCTGACGCCGTATCCCTATCTGCTCGTGGTGGTGGACGAGCTCGCCGACCTGATGATGGTTGCCCCTCGAGACGTTGAGGATTCGATCGTCCGTATCACCCAGCTTGCGCGCGCCGCGGGCATCCATCTGGTGCTCGCCACCCAGCGCCCGTCGACCGATGTCGTGACCGGTCTGATCAAGGCCAACGTCCCGTCCAGGCTCGCGTTCGCCACGTCGTCGATGACCGACTCCCGCGTCATCCTCGATCAGCCGGGTGCCGAAAAGCTGGTCGGCCAGGGTGACGGTCTGTTCCTGCCGATGGGCTCGAGCAAGCCGGTCCGCGTCCAGGGATCCTGGGTCGGGGAAAAGGAAGTACGCGAGGTCGTCAAGCACGTCACTGGGCAGCTCACACCGACCTATGACGAGAACGTCACCGCTGCCGCAGCCGGGCAGAAGAAGGTCGCCGAGGACATCGGCGATGACCTGGAGCTGGTGCTGGAGGCCGTGCAGTTGGTGGTGAACCTCCAACTCGGATCGACATCGATGCTGCAGCGCAAACTGCGGGTCGGGTTCGCCAAGGCCGGACGGCTCATGGACATCCTGGAGACACGCGGCGTGGTCGGGCCCTCAGAGGGCTCGAAGCCGCGTGAGGTCCTCGTCAAGCCCGATGATCTGGATGAGGTCCTCAGCAATCTGCAGGCGAGCGACTGATTCTCCGCAGCCTCCGTTCAGTCCATTTTGAGGGCATGCGAACGGGCTTCTCACCGTGCTGGGCGGCCGTTTTCGCGTGCTAATCTGGCGGCAAGTACAGGGCAGGAAAGAGGAAAAATGGATCAGGATACGTTGCTCGACCTCGTCGCCGAACTCACTGAGGTCGACCGCGATTCGATCACCATGGAGAGCTCGCTCGAGGACTTGGAGTGGGATTCGTTGTGCAACATCAGCCTTATCGCGGCGGTCGACGAAGAGACCGGCAAGACCCTTTCGGGTGATGACCTGAAGGCCTGCACCACCGTGGCTGATCTCTTCGCCCTGGCATCGTGACGTCACACGTCGGCCGGCGCTATCTGATCACCGGAGCCACCTCGGGCATCGGTCGAGCGACGGCAGAGTTGCTGGCCGAACAGGGTGCCTCCCTCACACTCGTTTCGCGCACCGAGAGTGCGCTCACGGACTTGGCGGACCAGTTGCCCGGCGAGCACCGGGTGGCCGCCATGGATCTCAGCGATACGAGTGCGATCGCGCGTCAGGTCACCGAGCTGGGGAAGTCCTGTGGCGGGTTTCATGGTTTGGTGCACAGTGCCGGAGTGCACCGGATGACACCATTGAAGATCATGGATCCGGCAGTGATGTTGGAGATCTATCAACTCAATGTCGTTGCCGGTGCCGCCCTGGCCAAGGGTTTCCGGGTGCGCGGGGCACGTGCCGACGACGCCGCGGTGCTGTTCCTTTCCTCCGCGGTGGGCATCGTCGGTCAAGCCGGTGTGTCCGCCTATGCGGCGTCCAAGGGTGCTGTGGTCAGTCTGACCCAGTCCCTGGCACTGGAGTTGGCGCCGGAGAAGATCCGGGTGAACTGCGTGTGCCCGGGCGTCGTTCGAACCCCGATGACCGATGATCTCCTGGCCGGTGTCGGCCAAGAGGGCGCTGCGCGGGTGGAAGCAATGCATCCGCTTGGCTTCGGGGAGCCCGTCGACGTGGCCCACGCCATCTCCTTCCTGCTCGGCACCGATGCCCGCTGGGTGACCGGAGCGGCGCTCTCGGTGGATGGTGGGTACACAGCGCAATGAGCCGTTTGGTGATTGTGGGCGCCGGAGGTTTCGGTCGCGAGCTTTATCAGGCGGTCGAGGACTCCCCAGAGTTCCGCCGATCGCTCGATATCGACACGGTTGGCTTTATCGACGACAACCCCGCTCCCGACCTGATCCGTGGTCCTCGGTTCGGCGGCATTTCGGATTTTGTGCCCGAACCGGGTGATCTCGGCCTCTGCGCTCTGGGCCGCACCGCCGTTCGCAAGAAGGTCGTCGCCAGCCTGGAAGAACGAGGACTGCATTTTCCAGCGTTTGTCGATGACCGGGCCATGGTCGGTGCCTCGGTCGAGCTGGCGGATGGCGTCGTGATCTGTGCCAGGACCTTCATCACCGCTGACGTGACGATCGGCCGACACACCCAGATCAACTCGGGGTGCAGCATCGGCCATGACGTGACCATCGGTGAGTTCGTGACCATGAGCTCGGGCATCCACCTGACGGGCGGGGTCACGGTCGAATCCGAGGCCTGGTTGGCGACCGGGGTGATCGTCATCCCGGGGCGCACGATCGGGGCCGGTGCCATGGCGGGTGCCGGGTCAGTGGTCATCAGGAACGTGAAGCCGGGGACGACGGTCTTCGGCAATCCAGCGAAAAAACTGTGAGGCATCATGGCAACAGCACGCGTGGCGGCTATCGCGCATTATCTCCCTGAGGGGACCACGACGTTCGACGAGATCGGACAGAACCACCCGGACTGGAACGTCGCGAAGCTGTCCAAGTCGTTGGGGATCACCCAGTTGCCGAAGTCGGCGCCCGATGAGTTCAGCAGCCATCTGGCCACAGAGGCGGCGCGACGACTCCTGACAGACAACAACATCGATCCCGCCAGGGTGGACTACATCCTGTTGGTGACGCAGACCCCGGACTTCCCCCTGCCCACCACGGCTTGTCTTGTGCAGGAGGCTCTTGGGTTGCGCCAGGAGATTGGTGCGCTGGATGTCCGCCTGGGCTGTTCGGGCTATGTCTATGCGCTGGGTCTGGCCAAGGGGCTGATTGAGTCCGGCCAGTCGTCCTGCCTGTTGCTGCTGACTGCCGACGTTCTGACCAAGATCGTCAACCCCGATGACAAGTCGACGGCACCGGTGTTTGGTGATGCCGGCACAGCCACCCTGCTGGTGGCTGGTGAATCCGGTGGAGTCGGGCCGTTGGTCTATGGAACCGATGGCGAAGGAGCTGGGGCGCTTGTGGTTCCCTGCGGTTCGATCCGCCCCGGTGCCTCGCTGAATCCGGAATCCACGCCCGAGGCGCGCGAGCTTGCGTCGCAGGGTTACGACCTCTACATGGACGGATCCGCCGTCTTCAATTTCACACTCACCACTGTGCCGAAGTTGGTGGAGGACACGTTGGCCGCGGCCGAATGGGCCAAGGATGACGTTGACCTTTATGTATTCCATCAGGCGAACAGTTTCATGCTGAATCACCTGCGCAAGAAACTGAAGATTTCCGAGGACAAGTTCTGGGTGCGGATGGGTGAGGAAGGGAACACCGGACCTTCCACCATTCCGCTCGCCTTGTCCCAAGCGGCTGCAGAAGGCCGCCTCACCCCGGATTCGAAAGTTGTCTTGGCTGGCTTCGGCGTCGGCTTGTCTTGGGCAGGAGCAGCAGTCACATGGTGAATTACGCACGTATTGCAGGCATCGCCGGGGCACTGCCGGAGGCCGTCGAGAGCAACGAAATGCTGGCTCAGCGGTTTCCGGAATGGAGCGCGGAAAAGATCGGTCAAAAGACGGGGATCTCCCAGCGTCATGTTGCGGGCCCGGAGGAGTTCGTCTCCGATCTGGCCATTCGGGCCGCCCGCGCGTTGATCGATCAGGAGGGTCTGGATCCCGAGTCGATCGATCACGTCATCGTCTGCACGCAGGCTCCTGACTTCTATATGCCGGTCTCCGCCGCCCTCGTGCACCACGCGCTCGGTCTGCGATCCAACTGCGGTGCGAACGACATCAACCTGGGCTGCTCCGGATTCATCTATGGCCTCGGGTTGGCCAAGGGCCTGATCGAGAGCCACCAGGCCAAGAAGGTCCTGCTGATCACCGCGGACACCTATTCCAAGTTCCTCAATCCCGAGGACAAGTCGGTCCGCACCATTTTCGGCGACGGAGCGGCCGCCACCCTGGTGACCGATGGCGGCACCGAGAAGTCACTCCACGCTTTCGACTACGGCACCGACGGTTCGGGCGCCACGGGGTTGATCGTTCCCCGAGGTGGGCTGCGCAGTGGCGCGGACATTGACGGTGGCGAGAAGACCATGCCGGAGGCTCGCGGGCTGGCGCCCAGCCGCTGGGATCTCTATATGGATGGTCCTGCCATCTTCAACTTCACTTTGCGGGTCGTGCCCGAGTCTCTTGACCGGATCCTCACCAAGGCTGGTCTGGAGATGGGGGACATCGACCTGTTCGTGCTGCATCAGGCGAATGCGTTCATGCTCAAGCACTTGGCCAAGAAGACTGGCATTCCGGCGGACAAGATGCACATCGCGATGTCCGACAGCGGCAACACCGTGTCATCCACAATTCCGCTCGCTCTCGAGGATGCTGCGGCAGCGGGTCGGATCCAGCCGGGCATGCGGATACTTCTGCTCGGTTTTGGTGTTGGTCTGTCCTGGGGTGGGCTTATCTACCAGACCTGACCGCGGGCGGGCTCGCCGAGGCGTCCGCCCGTGGCTGGTTGCGAAGGGATGTTGGGGCGTACGGCAGCAGCACGGTGACGCGACCACCCCGCCCCAACCGTGGGAGAATGGCCGCGATGACTGATGACACCCTGACCTCCGTCCACTTGGTCACCCTTGGCTGTGCGCGCAACGAGGTCGACTCAGAGGAACTCGCCGCGCGACTCGAAGCGGGCGGGTTCCGACTGGTCGACGAACCCGAAGAAGCCGACGCCGTTATGGTGAACACCTGTGGGTTCATCGAAGCCGCCAAGATGGACTCGATCAACACGCTGATGGCTGCCG
The DNA here is from genome assembly GCA_030538175.1 of Propionibacteriaceae bacterium. Lineage (GTDB taxonomy): Bacteria > Actinomycetota > Actinomycetes > Propionibacteriales > Propionibacteriaceae > Enemella. The sequence continues at coordinate 8,500 of JAUNUL010000088.1, forward strand.
CCGACCTCAAGGACCAGGGCAAGGCCCAAGCTGTGGTCGCGGTCGGCTGCATGGCGGAACGGTATGGCCATGAACTGGCCACTGAACTGACCGAGACCGACGCAGTGCTCGGCTTCGACGACTACGCAGACATCGCCTCTCGGCTCACCGCAATCCTGGGCGGGGAGCGCCACGAGTCACACGTGCCTCGTGACCGACGCACGTTGCTGCCGCTCAGCCCGGTCGCCCGCCACTCCGGTGGGCACACTCCGGTGCCCGGACACGGCGATGAGTACGCCGCGGTCGGTGCCCAGGCCGGCGAGGCGTACGGTGCCCGGGTGCTGCGGCGGCGCCTCGAGTCAGGCCCGATGGCCCCGCTCAAGCTCGCCTCGGGCTGCGATCGACGCTGTGCCTTCTGCGCGATCCCGGCGTTCCGTGGGGCGTACCTGTCGCGGCGACCCGAGGACGTGCTGGCGGAAGCCCGCTGGCTCGCCGAACAGGGCGTGAAGGAAGTCTTCCTGGTGAGCGAGAACTCCTCGTCCTATGGCAAGGACCTGGGGGACCTGCGGCTCCTGGAGACACTCCTGCGCGACTTGTCCGCCGTCGACGGGTTGGACTGGATTCGTGTGTCGTATCTGCAGCCCGCCGAGACCCGGCCGAGCCTCATCGAGGCGATGGTGGCCACGGAAAAGGTCGTGCCCTATTTCGACCTGTCGTTCCAGCACGCGTCCGGGCCCGTACTTCGTCGCATGCGGCGTTTCGGCGATGCCGAGCAGTTCCTTGGCCTGATCGATTCCGTACGCCGGGTCGCCCCGACGGCCGGGATCCGCTCCAACTTCATCCTGGGCTTTCCCGGGGAGACCGATGCCGACGTCGCCATCGTTGAGGACTTCCTCACCGAGGCCCGCTTGGACGCCATCGGCGTGTTCGGGTATTCGGACGAGGACGGCACCGAGGCAGCCACCCTCGGTGGCAAACTCGATGCGGATGACATTGAGGAGCGCCGATCCCGGATCGCGGATCTGGCCGATCAGTTGGTCGATCAGCGCGCCGAGGACAGGGTTGGCGAGACCGTGCGTGTGCTGATCGAAGAGGTCGACCCCGATGGGATCATCGTCGGTCGGGCCGAGCATCAGGGACCCGAGGTCGACGGAACCTGTGAGCTTGTGGCACCGGAAGGCGGCCTCGAACTGCCGGTCGGGACGATCGTCGAAGGAGTGGTCGTGGACAGCGAAGGCGTCGACCTCGTGGTGG
>JAUNUL010000089.1 GCA_030538175.1 Propionibacteriaceae bacterium
TCCGCCACCGCTGCCGCCTGACCGGTGGCCACTGGCACATCCGACGAACCGACCGGAGCGCTCCCACCCGTGAGGGGGGGCAGGCTCCGGTCGGTTCGTCGTCTCACCCAGCGCAAGTTTCGGCTCGAGACCGGTGAGTTCCTCGCCGAGGGACCGCAGGCGGTCCGGGAGGCGTTGGCGTACGGGTTCGCCCGCGAACTGTTCATCCGGGCCGGTGCCGATGCGGCCGAGTTCGTCGAGGCCGCGCGGGATGCTGGGGTGCCGGCGTACGCGATCGCGGCGGCCGAACTGGCGCGGCTCGCGGACACGGTCCACCCCCAAGGTGTTCTGGCCGTGTGCGCCTGGCCGCAGCGCACCCTTGCTGATCTGCCTGAAGACCTCAAGCTGGTCGTCGTCTGCGCCCAGATCCGCGACCCGGGCAATGCGGGCACCGTCATCCGCTGTGCCGATGCGTTCGGTGCCGATGCGGTGATCCTGTCCACCGACTCCGTCGAGGTGACGAACCCCAAGGTCGTTCGGGCATCAGTCGGGTCGCTGTTCCACCTGCCCGTGATCACCGGCTCCCCCCTGGAGCAGGCGGTCGCTGAGTTGAAGGCCCGCGGCGTACAGGTCCTCGCCGCCGATGGTGGCGGCACCGATCGCCTCGACGTGATGGCCGACTCCGGGAACCTCCAAGCACCCACCGCATGGCTGATGGGCAATGAGGCCTGGGGCCTGCCGGACGAGCACGCGGAGCTTGCCGATCGCCGGGTCGCCGTCCCGCTCTGGGGTGGGGCGGAGAGCCTCAACCTCGCAACAGCGGCGGCCGTCTGCCTCTATTCCACCGCCTCAGCTCAGCGAACAGATCACATCGACCACTGATCAGTCCTAGGGGTTCGGCCACGCTAAGCTCACGCCAGCAGGTGTGGGAATAGCGAATGGGGGATCGCGATGTTTCCTGGTGGTTCAGGCATGAATCCGGAGATGGTCGACCGATTGGCGATCGAACTGGCCAAAGAGGCCCAACATGTCGAAGAACTCCGTGCGACTCTGAGCCGCTTGATGGCCGGATCGACAGCGGACTGGAGGGGCGCCGACGCGAATCAATTCCGCGCCGAGTGGGAATCCCAAACCGGGCCCGGACTGGCCCGCGCTGCACAGGTGTTGGATGAGTTTTCCGCCCGAGCCCGTGCTGAGGCCGCCGAGCAGCGGCACGCGAGCAGGGGGTGAATCCGTGAGCAACGACATGGTCGGCATGAACACCGACGAAATCTCGCGACTGCGTGACCACTTTCGCAGTGCGTCCGGGAAGATCCAAGCCACCCGTCTCCGGACGACAGCCCGCGTTGGCTTGTCCAGGGTGATCTGGCGCGGTCCGGATCAGCGTCGATTCGAGCAGGACATTCACCGGGTGGTGCTCCCCGCACTCAAGGCTGCCGCCGCTGCCCTGGATGCAGCAGCAGAGGATCTCGCACGGCAGATCGGCGAACAGCAGACGACGAGCGCAGCCGGGACGGGGGCGATTGGCACCAAGAAAATTGATATCGGCACCGAGAATCAGGGGTTCCCGTCGAAATCCTCGTTCCACGGCAAGAACCTCACCGCAGAGGGGCAACATATAGCGGCGCGAGCGGAACTTGCCGACGCCTTCGGGAAAGATAAGCCGCTGCCGGACGGATACAAGCGGGCCACTGAAGAGGAACTCCGCGATATGGGAATCGACCCCAAATCACTGAAGACCTCCTCTGGGCTCAACGCTGCAGTATTCCGTGGACCGGATGGGAAATGGTTCCTGGCGTTTGAGGGAACCACCAATAATGTGGCGGATTATGTTACGAACGTTCAAGGGCTGGTGAGCGCCACAGACCAACACACCGAGGCTGTCATCCTCGCACGGAAGCTTCATAAAGCCACAAAGGGCAATGTGGAATTCATCGGTCACTCGCTGGGCGGTGGTTTGGCCACGGCAGCCAGTGTGGCGACTGGTGCGACCGCCACTACCTTCAACGCGGCAGGACTTGGTCCGGAGAACTTCGCGATCGCTCGCCTCGCCCGTGACGGCATGTCAGATTTCGGCCTGCGTGCAATGACGGCGCTCAGCCAACAGGCTACCTCAAAAATGCTGCTGAGCGTTCATGGCAGCGTGGGGTTGGCGGTCAGCCGGCCGGTGCTCAACCTCACGGTGCAGCATTTTGCGGATATTCCGGTGACCAACTACAAGACCAGCACGGACCCCTTGTCATTAGCGCAGGACGGGACCTTGGGGCTCATCGGGCAGAAGTCCCTCGGGAAACAGGTTTTGTTGCCAACCGACACCCAGCACGCCCATGACATGGTTCATGTCGATAAGGCCATCATCGAAAAGTACGGCAAGGACTGAAACAGCGACTGAGCGAAAGCGTCACCCGAGCGGCTGGCGACCCAAGGTGCCGATCAACGACGCCCGATAATCCACACCGGCGACGCGTTCGGCCTCGGCGACGACCTCGGCCAACCGGTCCGCCAGGGCCAACCGCTCGACGACCTGTTCGGTGTTCGCCTTGTCGATGAAGTCCTGCAGCGCGGCGACGCCCTGGCTGGCCAGCCGGACTGATTCTCGCTGCTGGGCGTCGAGGCGCTCGGCGTACCAATCGCTGGCCAGCACCGACTCGCGCGTGAAAAGATCCCGGACCTCGGGGGAGTCCAGCGTGCGGCCATCGGCGGTCGTGCCGTGGGCCATGATCTCAAGCAGCGCGCGCAGCGGCGGGCAGGCGAGGTCGATGGTGCCATCGGCGAAGTACGCCTGCGCCACCCGCTCGTGAGTCCGGACCATGGTGTCCATCGATTCTGCGTACACCGCGAGGTCCTGCAGCTCGGGTCGGAGCATCTCGGGCGTGAACACCACCTCGGGATGCATGAAGATCCGCGCGAAGAACGTGGTGGCGAAGCGTTCGGTCATCCGATAGCCAAGCCGGCTCGCCAGGACCGTGCGGCCCTCGAACTCGAAGTCCTCCACCTTTTCCAGGAAGCCGTGCTCGATCATGGTGGCGGCATCACGCTCGGCAGCGGCCATGCGGGAGAAGACCTCGGGCACCAGCAGGCTGACGTCGTGGTCGATCCGCACCTTCGGGCCGACCCAGCCGGCCGCGGAGATCCAACCGTCATAGCCGCTGAGCACGAATGACAACAGGGCCGCATTGAGGTCGATCGCGGTGGGCAGCGCATTGAAGGGGTTCTTGGTCAGCGCCCCCTCGGATCCGGCGCCCGTCGTCGACGGGGACTTGCCGGTCATGGAGGAAATGAACTCCATGAACAGCTCAGGCAGCTCGAGATAGTGCAGCGGGTTGAACCCGCACAACGGAGGTACGCCCGGCTCGGGCGGGTTGTTGCGTCGGCCTGCGACGACCACCTCGACCGGGCGCAGGACGGACTGATCGACAGGGACCTTGTGTCGCAGATGGGTCATCAGGTTCGCCGTGCGGACCGCCAGCGGGTTGGCCAGGTCCGGGCGAACCTGGAGATACCGCGGGTTCTTCGACCGCGCGCCGTTCACCAGACGTGGCTCAGCCGAGCAGACGAACCAGGAGCTGGTCGTGCCGTTTGCCATCGAGCCGATCAGGTCCTGCATCGGCTGGGTGAACTGACTGAACCCGACCGCATCGTCGCGGATCGCGCGCGCCTTGTCCCGGGTGAGGGGCTCGAAGTTCGACAGGAACGTCCCGGGGGTGGCGATATCGGCCTCGGCCTGCTCGTCATAGCCGCGGTGCACCGCGTCGTCGGGGCGCTGAAAGAGCAGCTGCTCGCAGTTCTCCGCGAACTTCCGGGACACGCCCGGACCGCTCGGCACCACCACCGAGGCGGTGATGTCGTCCTCGGTCTGGATCTTCGACGCTGGTGCATAGTCCGGACGAAGCGAGAACAACCGCCACGAACCGTCGGGGTGGAAGCCGACGCGGAGCATGCTGACCACCACCCGCTGGTTGTCCAGGCGCAGGACGTTGCCCTGCCGACCGTTCAGCTGGCGTACGGAGAAATGGGACCGCCAATCCGCACCCCACTCGGGGCGATAGGACCGCTTGACGACGAACAGCAACTCCTTGACGTGGATCGGGATGGACTCCAGCCAGCGGTTGTAGTCGTCATTGAAATCCTCCGAGGGGGTCAGGAGCTTCACGACGCTGCCCATGGACCGCTTCTCGCTCAACACCTCACGGTCATCCACACCGTTGCGATCCGGGGAGGCGAAGCGCTGCGAATAGTGGTGGGTGATGAGTTCGGCGACCGCGTCCATGTCGGCATCGAAATCGGCGACGTACGCATGGCTGGGCAGGATCGCGTCGGTCAGCGCCTTGGAGATCTCGGACTTGCCGCCGCCGGACACCGTGCTGGGCTTGTGGCAGTTGGTCGCACCCGCCGACGTGCCGATGAGCGTCCACTGGGTGGGGTCGTCCGGCAACTGGTGCATCCGGACACAGAAACCGTGCGGGCCGAAATAGCGGCGATCTGCCCGCAGCGCGATCGAGCGTTCCTCGCCCCCCTCGCCCCAACTGACGGTGCGGTTGGTGAGGCTGTACCGCGCATGCTCGGGCACCAACACCAGTCGTTCATCGGTGACGCTGATCGCGTGCCCCTCGGGCTGCACCAGCCAGGGCTCGGGGTCACGAGCCAGGACCTCGGCGATCGTCCAGTGGTTCCGGGAGTACTTGTCATAGAACTCGCTGCCCTCGTCATAGGACGGGAAGACGACCGCACCCCCGGAATGCTCCTCCTCGGCGAACCCGGCGAGGTTCGCGGAATAGCTGATCTGGGTCTTCACTTCCTTCTTGCAATAGCCGAAATAGTTGTCGGCGATCACCGTGACGATGACACCACGCTCGTCGCGGGCACAGACCTTGAAGGCCTTGCCGTTGTTGTAGAGCTCGGACTCGTCGCTCCAGCACATGCCATCGCGGCGCTGACGCTCGGTCGCGTCGTCGATGTGGGGGAGGCCCACATCGACCTTGCGGACCTTCACCAGGTGCGGGGCGAGGATGACACAGCCGGTGTGACCGGTCCATGACAGTGGGTCGAGGGACGCATCGTGTTCGGGCAGGTGGGGATCACCTTCATTGCCGAAGATCCCTTCCACGAAGTCGAGGTTCGACACCAGCCCGCCGGGGGCGATGAACCGGATCTCCATGCGCCGCTCGCGAGTGAAACCGGGAACACCCGGGATCACCAACGGCCGCAACAGCAGAGAGACGAAACAGCGGGCCGGGTCGGTCTGGTTGGCCGTGAACGGCAACACCATTGCCTCGGCTGGAGGCCGGGTCGCGAGATCGAGCAACCGGGCGAATGTCTCCTTGGGGACCGACAACTTGTCGTCCGGGATCGGCAGACCACCCTCGGCGATGTGAAACACCCCGGCCGTCGTGCGACGGTCGTTTGCGGGGTTGTGCAGGACACCGTTCGCCAGGCGATAGGAGTGCACCAGGTCAGAGCTGAACTCGTCGGCGTCAACCGGCAGGGACAGTTCGCGGGCGAGGCCGGGGGAGTCGAGGATGAGCGTGCGACGGGGCAGCTCGGGGTGCGTGGCGACATCCGCCAGATAGTCGTCGAGGAACCGTTCGATCCGCTGATCAGCCGGCGCCAGCCGATAGGACAGCCGGCGGCTCCACTCCTGGCTGCGGGCCAGCAGGGGGCCGACGAGGTCGGTCAGATGGGTCTCGGACCCATTCGTCTGGGGCAGGCCCAGCAGGGCCAGGCGCACGTTGATGGCATCGACGACATCTGTGGGGGGTGTCATGACGCCATTATGTGAACGGTTTGCGGGTTCCCCACCCGAATCGGTGAAAGATTTCGCCACTGTTCTGCCAGCGGAAAGGTGACCGTCATTTTGTCTGATGCCTGCGATCCCATGCTGAGGCCCGGCGCTGGGTGCGGTCGATCACACCTACTGGGAGCCCGGGATCGTGAGGTGGCTGCACCGCACGGCTGTCAGTGATCAGCCTCGATGGGCGCCTTGGTTGCGGCGTACGCAGCCCACGCGGCAGCCACGAGCGTGACGGCGACCCCGCCGAGCAGAACGGGCGTGAGGTACGCCCGGGTCACCGGGTCGAGCGCATCGAACGCCATGGCCCCGGTCATCTGCCCGGCGAGTGTCATCAGCATCAACAACAGGACGCCGAGATACCGCACCACCACGGAACTGTTGGCGACATAGAGCACGCCAAGGAGCCCGGCGACATAGGCCCACCACGGTGCCCCACCCCACGTCGGCCACGACATCGACCCAGTGATCATCCGCGCGATGCAAAGGCCAACCAACGCCACCGTGCCCCAGGTGAAGTTGATCCAGGTGGTCGCCATGAAATTGCGGCTGGCCACATTGAGGCGGCCATTGTACGCAGCCGACATCGCGATCGCTGCGCCACCGCCGATCGCTGCCAGGACTGGCACCACCACGGCGATGCCAGTGGTGTTGAGCCGCCCGCTCACCGCCAGGAACACCCCCGCAAGGGCCAGGAGCACCGCCCCGACACGGGCGAGGGTGATGTGGCGCTTGCCAGCAGGTCCCAAGCCGAACTTGTCGATGAGCAGGGCAGCTCCGGTTTGGCCGCCGACCGCCGCGATCGTGAACAGCGCGACCCCGGCGAGCGGCACCGCGAACGCCTGAGCCGTGACCCAGGAGGCCCCGAAGAAGCCGGAGAAGAAGACCCAGGCGCGCAGGTTCTGGGCGCGGAACGCGCGATAGGTCTTGGCGAGTCCCTCGCGGGACGTACGCAGCGCCAGACCCAACGTCAGCAGCAGCCACCCGGTCCCGAACGTGAACGTCGCCGCCCACAGAGCGTCACCGGTGTGACCGGCCATGCGGCCATTGACCCGCGATTGGGCCGCCAAGGCGATGCCACCCAGCAGCGCAGTCACGCAGGACAGAACGAAAACGCCCCCATGGGCCGGCCGATCAGTCACCGGGCCAGTCTCGCACCGAACCACGGCCCGTGCCCCGCACCGTCCGGCTGTGCACAGTCGCCGCTTCGAGGCGTAGCACGCACCCGCTGACCTGCTTGTGGTGCAGTGCCGGCACCCGCTGAAGCCTGGAACCCGTTCGCGGTCGGTCGTGGTTCTTCCTAGACTGACCCCTGCTTCACGACTGCCCAGTGACGGGCCGTCGCCGCACGACGCGAGGGGAGCCCATGTCCGGGCCGAATAAGAGTTATGACCCAGTCCAGGTCACGCCGCTGAACGCCGAGGAGGTGGACCGGATGGTCGATGAGGCCATCCGCGCCTTTGCCGAGGCCACCACCGTGGCGGAGCTCAAGGAGGCCCGCATCGCCCACACCGGTGAGCGCTCACCGCTCGCCCTGGCGAACCGCGAGATCGGTGCGCTGCCGCCGGCGGCCCGCAAGGAGACCGGTGCGCGGGTCGGCAAGGCCCGGGGTCGGGTCAACCAAGCGCTCAAGGAGCGCGACGCAGAGATCTCCGCCGCCGAACTCGAGCGGCGTCTGGCCACCGAGACTGTCGACGTGACCCTGCCGGCCGAGCTGACGCCCAAGGGCGCGATCCACCCCATCACCGGGATGCTCGACCTGGTCTCCGACATCTTCGTCGCGATGGGCTGGGAAATCGCCGAGGGCCCGGAGCTCGAGGCGGAATGGCTCAACTTCGATGCCCTCAACTTCCCCCCGGACCACCCCGCGCGCTATCTCGCGGACACCCTGTTTGTGGAGCCGGTCGAGAACCATCTGGTGATGCGTACGCACACCTCACCCGTGCAGGCCCGCACCCTCATCGAACGTGACCTGCCGGTCTATATTGCCTGCCCCGGCAAGGTCTTCCGCGCCGACGAATTCGACGCGACGCACCTGCCGGTCTTCCACCAGGTCGAGGGCCTCGTCGTCGACAAGGGCATCTCGATGGCGCACCTCAAGGGCACCCTCGACCACCTCGCGAGCGAGCTGTTCGGCGGGGTGACCACCCGGTTCCGGCCACACTTCTTCCCGTTCACCGAGCCGAGCGCCGAGGTGGACCTGCAGTGCTTCATCTGCCGTGGCGAGGATGCCGACTGCCGCACGTGTGGCGGCAACGGCTGGATCGAATGGGGTGGCTGCGGTGTGGTCAACCCGCGCGTGCTCATCGCCTGCGGGATCGACCCCGACGTCTATTCCGGGTTCGCGTTCGGCATGGGCATCGACCGTGGCGTGATGTTCCGCAATGGCGCCACCGACCTGCGTGACATGGTCGAAGGTGACGTCCGCTTCTCCCGTTCCCTGTCCGGCATCGCGCGCTGACGCGGCCCACGAAGGATTGTCATGAAAGCCCCTTTGTCCTGGCTGCGTGAGTACGCAGCAATTCCCGCAGACGCCTCCATCGCGGATATCACCGACGCGTTCGTCCGCGCCGGGGTCGAGGTCGATGCCGTGCAGGCCGGCACCGAGGTGACCGGCCCGGTTGTCGTCGGCCGCGTGCGGTCGGTGTCACCGGAACAGCAGAAGAACGGCAAAACGATCAACTGGTGTTCGGTTGATGTCGGCCCGGAGCACAATGTCGATGGCGACGGTCCCGACGGTGCACCGGGACGTGGGATCGTCTGCGGTGCCCACAACTTCACCGTCGGCGATCACGTGGTGGTCGCCCTGCCGGGTTCGGTTCTGACCGGTGGGTTCGCGATCTCCTCGCGCAAGACGTATGGCCACGTTTCCGACGGCATGATCTGCTCCGCGACCGAGCTCGGCCTCCCCGATGACGGCTCCGACGGCATCATCGTGCTCGGCGACGCCCCCGAGGTGGGCCAGCCGGCCATGCCGTTGCTCGGCGCCGACGAGGTGATCTTCGAACTCGAGGTCACTCCCGACATGCCGCACTGCCTGTCGATCCGCGGGCTCGCCCGTGAGCTGGCCCAGGCGATGCAGGTGCCGTTCACCGACCCCGTCACCGAGGACCGCGAGCCCGTGGACGGGACGGTTGCCGTGCGTCTCGATGATCCCCGCGGCACCCGGTTCGTCGCTGCCCGCGTGACCGGATTCGATCCCTCCCAGCCGTCCCCGGACTGGCTGAAGCGTCGGGTCGTTGCGGCCGGTGTGCGTTCCATTTCGCTGTCGGTCGACATCACCAACTTCGTGATGATCGAGCTCGGCCAGCCGCTGCACGGCTATGACGGGGCCACGCTGCAGGGCCCGATCGTCGTCCGCGCGGCTGAAGCAGGGGAGAAGCTCACGACCCTCGATGACCAGGTCCGCACACTCACTCCGGCCGACCTTGTGATCGCCGACGATTCCGGCGCGATCGGCCTCGCGGGCGTCATGGGTGGCGCAGCGACCGAACTGTCGGAGACGACGACCGAGGTCGTCATCGAGGCCGCGGCCTTCCACCCGGCATCGATCTCTCGGACCTCGCGTGGACACAAGCTGCCGTCCGAGGCGTCCCGTCGTTTCGAGCGCGGGGTGGACCCGGGCGCGTCGTACGCCGCCGCCATGCGCGCCGCACGGCTCCTCGCCGAGCTCGGTGGGGGCACGGTTGACCCGGCCGTCACGGTGGTCGGCGACGTTCCTGCGCCGTCGAGCACCACCTTCGATGTCGGCCTGCCGGCCGCGACCCTGGGCATGCTCGTCGAGGCAGAGACGGTGGTCACCAGCCTCGAAGGAGGCGGCATCACCGTGGTCCGCGACGGCGACCAGCTCACCGTCACCCCGCCGACCTGGCGACCCGACCTGCGCGAC
>JAUNUL010000090.1 GCA_030538175.1 Propionibacteriaceae bacterium
CGGTGGGTGCGGTCCGCAGGACAGTCCGCGACGGGAACCGCCCCGGGCTCCGGTGCGGCCGGCTCGGCCGGAGCGTCCTCGGTCGGCATGCCGACCGCGACACGGGCGGCGCGCAGCACCCGACCCTTGAAGCGATAGCCGACCTGCATCACGTCGAGGACGGTCGGCTCGGTGACCCCGGGCATCGGCGCCTGCATCAGCGCCTCGTGCACCTGCGGATCGAAGACCTCGCCCTTGGCACCGAAGACCTCGAGGCCGTATTTCGTGGTGATCTTCTCCAGCTCGTCCACCAGGAGCTTGAACCCACCGGTGAACTCCTCGTGCTCGCGCGCGATGCGGATGGTGTCGAGGACCCCACCCAGATCGACGATCACGGCTTCGATGCCGGAGTTGCGGGCGACGTCGCGGTCGCGATCGACGCGGCGCTTGTAGTTGACGTATTCCGCCTGCAGCCGCTGCAGGTCACCGGTGCGCTCGCCCAGCGCCTTCTTCAGGTCAGCCACCTCAGCGGCCAGATCCGGCCCCTGGTCAGCGGCCTGGTCACCAGCGGCGCTCGTCGTAGCGGCAGCCTGCGGCTCGGGGGCGTCGGTCACTTCTCCGGTCACGGTCTCGGCCGCCGGGCTGGTGGCCTCGTCGGTCACGTCCTGCTGATCCAGCGCCTCGGCTCGGGGATCGGGTTCCACGTCTTCTCCAGTCGGGGTGTCGTTGGGCTTCCGGCGCGGACCACATGGTCCGCGATCACGGGCATCAATGTACGCCGGGCCGGGGCTCGGGGGCTCTCGCCTGCCGAGCCCCGGCCCAGCGGTGGGGTCACTTCTTGGTGTCGTCCTCGTCCACGATCTCGGCGTCGACGACATCGTCATCGTTGCCGGCATCGCTGGTCGACGCACCCTCATCGGCACCGGGAGCGCCGGCACCTTCCTGAGCGGCGGCGGCCTGGGCGTACATCGCCTGACCCATCGCGGCAGCCTTGGTGTTCAGATCATCCATGGCGGACTTGATGGCGTCAGACTCGGCTTCCTCGTTCTCCAGGACATCCTTCAGCGCCTTGAGCGACTCCTCGACCGGGGTCTTGACGTCGTCGCCGATCTTGTCGGCGTTGTCGGCGAGCAGCTTCTCGGTGCGGAAGGCGAGCGAGTCGGCCTCGTTGCGCAGGTCGACCGCCTCGCGGCGCTTGCGGTCCTCCTCGGCGTGCGCCTCGGCGTCCTTGATCATCTGGTTGATGTCGTCCTTGTTGAGCGCCGAACCACCGGTGACGGTCATCGACTGCTCCTTGCCGGTCGCCATGTCCTTGGCGTGGACGTGGACGATGCCGTTGGCGTCGATGTCGAAGGTGACCTCGACCTGCGGCACACCACGCGGGGCGGGCATCAGACCGGTCAGCTCGAAGTTGCCGAGCGACTTGTTGTCGCGGGCGAAGTCGCGCTCACCCTGATAGACCTGAATCATCACCGACGGCTGGTTGTCCTCGGCAGTGGTGAACACCTCCGACGACTTGGTCGGGATCGTGGTGTTGCGCTCGATGATCTTGGTCATCACGCCGCCCTTGGTCTCGATGCCGAGCGACAGCGGGGTGACGTCGAGCAGGAGCACGTCCTTGACCTCGCCCTTGAGCACACCGGCCTGGAGGCTGGCGCCGAGCGCGACGACCTCGTCCGGGTTCACACCCTTGTTGGGCTCCTTGCCACCGGTGAGCTCCTTGACCAGGTCGCTCACGGCCGGCATGCGGGTGGAGCCACCGACGAGCACGACGCTGTCGATGTCACCGACGGAGATCTTGGCGTCCTTGATGACCGAGTTGAACGGCGCACGGCACCGGTCGAGCAGGTCGGCGGTCATCTTCTGGAACTCGGCGCGGGTCAGCTTCTCCTCCAGGTGGAGGGGGCCGGACTCGCCGAGGGTGATGTACGGCAGGTTGATCGAGGTCTCCGATGCCGAGGACAGCTCGATCTTGGCCTTCTCAGCGGCTTCGGCGAGACGCTGCTTGGCGATCTTGTCCTTGCCGAGGTCGACGCCGTTCTTGTTCTTGAACTGGGTCACGAGCCACTCGACGACGCGGTTGTCCCAGTCGTCGCCACCGAGCTTGTTGTCACCGTTGGTGGCCTTGACCTCGAAAAAGGACTTGCCACCCTCGGAGCCGATGTCGAGCAGGGACACGTCGAAGGTGCCGCCACCGAGGTCGAAGACCAGCACCATGTGGTCGCCCTCGCCCTTGTCGAGGCCATAGGCCAGCGCAGCAGCGGTGGGCTCGTTGACGATGCGGTCGACGGTCAGACCGGCGATCTCGCCGGCTTCCTTGGTCGCCTGACGCTCGGCGTCCGAGAAGTACGCCGGCACGGTGATCACGGCGTTGGTGACGGGCTCACCGAGATAGGCCTCGGCGTCGCGCTTGAGCTTCATCAGCACGCGAGCGCTGATCTCCTGCGCGGTGTATTTCTTGTCGTCGATCCCGACGGTCCAGTCGGTGCCCATGTGGCGCTTGACCGAGCGGATGGTGCGGTCGACGTTGGTGACGGCCTGGCGCTTGGCGACTTCGCCGACCAGGACCTCGCCGCCCTTGGCGAAGGCGACGACCGAAGGCGTGGTGCGGGAGCCCTCGGCGTTGGGGATGACAGTGGGTTCGCCGCCCTCAAGGACAGCAACGACGGAGTTGGTGGTGCCGAGGTCGATACCGACTGCACGAGCCATGGTGGTTCCTCCCGAAGAAGTGCTTGCTTATTGGATTTTCTTAAGCCTGTTCGACTCAAGTTTCTCCTTGAGCCGCTCGGACTCAACTATGGCGCGTACGCCAGCAGTGCGCAAGCGAAGTTGAGCTCACTCGACTCAACTCCGGGTCGGATCAGGTTATTCCCCCACCTCGAACACGGGAATCGTGGCGGCGCGACGCCCGCCGCGACCCATCAGAAGATCACCCTGGCCGCGCGCAGAGCCTCGACCACGGCCGGATCACCGTCGGCGGAGCCGGCTTCGCCGCGCAGTGACTCAGCCACGAACCGGCATTCGTCGCTGCGCCCGGAGAGCAGCCGCAGGTACGCCACCGCGTCCTCGGTGACGTGGGCGACGGGCGGGCCGTCACCGATCCGCCACCGGCCACCGCCCGGGCCCGTGAGGGTCAACTCCACCGGTGGGCCCGACCACTCGGCCGCCAGGTCCCGGATCACCTGTTGCACCAACTCGCCCTCGGCGCTGGTGATCTCGCGCTCGCGACCCACGGCACGGGTGAGGTCGATCCGGTGCAGCCAGATGTCCCGCAGGTGGATCACGTCCAGGAAGGTGCTCAGCGTCGAACCCGAGGGCAACCCTGCACTGGGCGGCATCGTCCGCCGGCGCAGGAATCCGGGCCACCCGGCCGTCAGTTTGGCCGGCGCCCGCGTGCCCCAGCGCGTCAGGTCACGGACCAGTTCGTCGTCGGAGAGGCCTGCGCGGCTGGCGATCTGTGACCGGCACATGTAGTCCACGAACTCGGTCGGGCTCTTGCGCGACTTCCACCCGGCGTACCCGTAGTGGCGGAGCATCGCCAGCTTGCGCACGGCACATTCGGCGGAGCCGGCGAGGTGGGCGACCATGTCGCGCACGGTCCAACCCGTGCAGTCGGTCGGCCGCGACCAGTCGTCCCGGGAGAACGACTCGACGAGGGCGATCAGGGCGGCGTACTCCGCCTCGAGAGCAGGACGGGCGACAGCGGGCGGGGTCTGGACGATGTCGATGGCGGAGATCGAGGGGTCGTTGGTCATGGCACGCTCCTCCTGGAACGGGGTTATAACCGAATTATTCGCTCGCGGCGAGGAGGAAGCAATGGCTGAGGGGTGCCCTAACCCTCGCGGGCCTGGATGAGTAGGGCCAGCTCGCGGTCGCGAGGATCCAGCCACTCGAGCAGTGCCCTGTCGAACGTGGCGAGGACAGCACCCTCGGCACGGGCGAGGTTGACCAGGTGCAGATCCGTCACCTGCCGGTGCCCCTGCAGGACACGGGTTTCCACCCGGGGATCCGCCAAGGTCGTCCGGTCGGCCAGGAACTGCCAGCGAGGATCGGTGCGGAACCCGCTGACCACCGCCTGCACTTCGCCGATCGACCGCTGCGCCCCGACAACCAGGGGGTTCAGCAGCAGTCGGAACAGCCCGGCCTCCGTCACGGGACACGTTGCCCAGCGGGAAACCCCACGCAGGAATGCATGAGCGTCATGGTGGCGGAGGTGGCTGGTCACGCAGAGTGCAACCAGCGCGTTCACATCGAACAGAACTGGCCGGTCAGTCATCGCGGTGCTCAGCCACCAGCTCGTCCGTGACGACATGGCCCGGCTCGCCGATCAACACGGGGAACGGGCTGTAGGAGAAATCAGCTCGCGGCTTGGACTCGCAGTCGATCCCCTTGCGGGCGAGCCGACTCACAGCAGCCCCCAGGGAAATCTTGTGGCTGGCCGCCGCAGCGCGGGCAACGGCAAGGACGTCGTCATCGATCTCCAACGTTGTTCGCATGGACACATCATAACATCACCGCATCACATTCCCCTTGAGAGGACCCACGGATGGCCGTCACTCAGCGGCGCGGCGGGCGTGGTCGGCCGCCCAGATGTGCAGGTCGACCGCAGCTTCCCGCAGTGAGGCGCCGACCCGGTCGCAGATGCCGGCCGCGGTATCCGCGTCGAGGACCAGTTGGGGCGTACGGCCCGGCAACGCAGCGTCCGCGATCCGCAACGCGGCCCACTGCTGGAGCACCGCGACGGTGAGGCCGGGAAAGTCATAGGTCTGCACGGCCAACCCGGCCCGACACGCGGGAACCGTGAGGTCGGCGTGGGTGCCCGCGACGACGGTGGCGCCGCGTACGCCCGCGAGTCCCAGCGCCGCAGCCCGGACGGCCGCGCCCATCCGGTCCACCTCATCCCAATAGACCAGGGGCGCGACCGGCGGGAAGCGCCAGCGGTCACGGGTCGGCGGCACGTAGTGATACGGCCCCGGCACCCGCTCCCGCCAGCGCAACAGGTGCGATGTCTTCCCCGCACCCTTCGGCCCGATGAGTTGGATCAGGGTCCGGGTGCCGGGTTCCGGTGGTTCGGGTACGCCGGCCCGCGCGATCCACAGGCCCGGTTCAACGCCGGCCTCGGCTTCGGCGAGGAAGGGGTTGCGGGCCAGGCCGAGCCGGGCGTACCCGGAGCCGTCGGCGTACGCGAACTGCATCGGAACGCTCGCCTCAGAGCAGGCGCGGGGACACGACGAAATCGCGGGACTGCTTCGGGTCGATCGCCAGGGAGACATCCACCCGGGCGGTCACTGACCAGAGCACGCGCAGGAGCTTCCCGTGATACGTCACCGGGCCGTCCGGCGGGAGCTGGAACTGGAACGGGAACGTCGTGACCGTGGTCGGCTGACCGGACGTGAACGGGATGTTGAACGTCGCGATGACCCCGGTGTCGGTGTCGCCACGGCCCTCGGTCCGCCAACCGACGGTGATGATGAACGCACGCCCGCGGGTGACCCCGACCGGATCCCAGGTGGCAACGCCATAGACCGACTGGCCGACCACGAACGGCTCAGGGGTTTCGAACTCAACGGAGATCACGGACCACCTCCGGGGCGACCGGCAGAACGAATGCATTGCGGATGCTGGGACGGCCCTCGACGGTGGCCTCGATCGTCAACCGCCAGGTGATGGCGTTGTCGGGGGCGCTGAACGACGGCGGGAGTTCGGGCGGCAAATAGAACCGCCAAGTGCCGTGCAGAACCGCGGCGTCACCGACGGAATCGGCGATCGGCTGATCAAGCCGGTACTGCCACAGGTCATGGGTCTGCGTCGAGGTGTCGGTGCCGCTCTTGTAGCGAACCCACTCGTTGCACGACAGCGTCGCCCACACGATGGTGACCGGCGCCCGACCGGTCCTCGGCTGGGTGTAACGAACCGTCATGTCCTCACCCATGCGCAGCGGCAGCCTCGGCAGCAGCAATTCCGCATCGCCCAGCGTGGCGCGGCGGTGCCGCTTGATGGCTGCACTGGTGATGCCCCCCGACATGGCGCCCACCAGGAACGCGATGAGGACGGCTCCGCTCGACGCGGAGAAGGCGATGAAAAGAACGAACATCGTCAACAGCGCGGCACCCACCCCCGCGCCGAGGGACGCAAGACCTGTCCCTCCCTCGCGTGGATCCCGGATCAGCGCGATCCCGTCGGGGCGGCGTTCATGGCGCACGGCCGGCAGCGTTGACGGACCCATCGGGACCGGAAGATGACTGCTCACGGGGCCAAGTTAACGACTCCCCGGGCCAGGCTCACCGCAACTCCCGCTGCGTGGCACCCCGCACCTCCAGCCCGGGGATGACCTCCGGCAGCACGGGAACCACGAACGCGGTCTCCACGTTGCGGCCCTTGGTGGTCTCGGCGGTCACGCGGACGACCCACTGCAGGGCGTTGTTGACAACCTGGAAGGACGGGCGCTGATCAGCCGGGATGCGCCCACGCCAGCTGCCGCGCAGCCGGGAGTCATCGCCGATCGGGTCATCCGGGCGGGCGGCCTCAAGCTCCTGCGACCACACCAGGTGCGTGTCCGTGGCATGAGCGTTCTGGCCCATCGAATACCGCACCCACTCCTGCAGTTCGAGGACCGCGGTGATCTCAGCGACGTTGGCCCGCGAGCTCCGTCGCTGGCTGAAGTGCACCTCCAGCGGCTCACCGAGCCGCAGCGGCAGCCGGGGCACGACGAGTTCACCGGTGGAGAGTTGGCTCGCGCGATAGATCCCGCGCCCGCCGGCGTACAGAAAGCCGATGCCCGTGCCCAGGCTCGCAACACCCGCGACGATCGCCCACGCCGGCGTACTCCCCGCGACCGCACCCATCGCTGTCCCGACCACGGCGAACGTGACGCTGCCGAACAGGATGATCATCCCCGCGAGCAGCCACGTGATGTGCAGGCCGGAACGGGCACGCGGGTTGCTGAGCAGGAGGCTCATCAGAGTTCCTTGACGAGCTTGGAGACCGCTCTGAAGTCGTCGTGGGCGGCCGTACGCAGCCACTCGAAGGCGACCATTTCGGCGGTCACGATCGTGGCCCTGGCGTACGCCAGGCGGTCCAGCGCCGCGGCCTTGTCGTGTGCGTGCCGGGACCCGGAGGCGTCCGCGATCACCCAGACCCGGCGCCCGCCCTCGAGCAGGCCGAGCGCAGTTTGCAGCAGGCAGACGTGGGTCTCACAGCCGGCGACCACGACGTCACGGGGAGGCTCGGCACCGTCGAGCTCGGCGAGCACCTCATCCAGGCCGCCCTCGCAGGCCCCGAACGTCATCTTCGCCACGACCCGATCGAGCTGCTCGCCGACCGGGGAGATGTTCGGGCCGAGCTTGTCGGGGTTCTGGGCGGTGCCGATGACGGGTACGCCCAACTGGCGCGCCACCGCCGCCACGAAGCCCGCACGACGCAGCACCTCATCGGCATCCGCGATGGCCGGCATCAACCGCTGCTGATAGTCGACGAGAACCAGGACGCTGTGGTCAGCACGCATGCGCAGGGATGAAGTCGCCATGGACGCAAAGCTAACCCGTCACCCGATCAGGCCCGCCTGTCCGGGCAGCGCTGAGGCCCGTCAACCGATCGGTGGACCCGAGGTGTGACCAACAGGGGGAGGTTCCCGAGGCGGTTCGTGGCGATGCTGAGGTCATGGCACTGATCGAGGTTCGCAACGTCCACAAGTCCTATGGCCCCCGCGAGGTCCTGCGCGGCATCCATCTCGATGTCGCCGCGGGTGAGGTGGTGGGCGTACTCGGCGCGAACGGCGCCGGGAAGACGACGCTGGTGGAGTCGATCGGCGGATTGCGTACGCCGGACTCCGGCACCATCCGCGTCGCCGGCCTCGACCCGATCAGCGACGCACAGGAGCTGCGGGGCATCCTCGGCATGCAACTCCAGCAGTGCCGCCTGCCCGCGAAGATCACCCCGGCCGAAGCGCTCGACCTGTTCGGCTCGTTCTATCCCCAAGCCCGTCCGACCGATGAGCTGCTCGAACGCTTCGGTCTCAACGACCAGCGCAGGCAACGTTTCGAGAAGCTGTCCGGCGGCCAGCAGCAGCGGCTCTCGGTGGCCCTCGCGCTCATCGGTCAGCCCCGCATCGCCATCCTCGATGAGCTCACCACCGGGCTCGATCCGGTCGCCCGCCGGGAGATCTGGAACTACCTCGACGGGCTCACCGCCGAGGGCACCACGATCCTGCTGGTCACCCATTCCATGGCTGAAGCGGAGTATCTCTGCGACCGCATCGTGATCCTGAACGACGGGCGGATCGCCGTCGAGGGTACGCCGGCCGAGGTCGCCGGCACCGACAGCCTGGATGAGGCGTACATCCGGGCGACCGCGCCGAACCTGGCGGCCTCGAACCGGCCTGTCCCGAACCAGCCTTTCCTGAATCAAGCCGAGAAGGAGAACTGAGATGACCGTCACCGCCGCACCCCACCCCGGTCGCGCAGGATCCGCGCTGCTGCGCCAGGAGACCCGGTTGTTGGCCCGGCAGCCGGCAGTGCTGATCTGGACGGTCATCCTCCCCCTCACCGCGATCATCGTCATGGCCGCGATCCCCGCCGCCCGCCGGCCGCTGGACGCGCTGGGTGGGATGAGCGTGCTGCAGGCGTACCAGCCCACGCTGATGGTGTTCGCCTCCTCGATGCTGGCGTTGCAGATGCTGCCCACGCTGCTGGGGCAGTACCGCGAGCTCGGCTATCTGCGCCGGCTGCGCACCACGCCGGTCTCACCGTGGCAACTGCTCGGCGCGATGCTCGTGCTGATGCTGGGAGTGACCCTGGCCGTGGGCGCGATCATGGTCATCATCCCGCTCGTCGTCGGTGTCGGCGATTGGACCAGGGCCCCGGCGATGCTCGGGGTCTTCGTGCCGGCGACCTGCACGTTCCTCACCCTCGGCGCCCTGATCGCGGCCGTCATCCCGAGCTCGCGAGTGGCAGGTGGCATGGGGGCGGCATTGGCGGCGGTGATGTGGTTCTTCGCCGGCATGTGGTTCCCCCGCGCACAGTTCCCCGCGTGGCTCGCCACGGTCGCCGACTGGACTCCCGGCGGGGCGGCCGCGACCGCGATGACCAACGTCGCCGTCGGTGGCGTCCCCGGTTGGCAGCCGTTCGTCTGCCTGGCGCTGTGGTTCGGGGTCTCGCTCTTCCTTGCTATCCGCGCGTTTCGATGGGAGTGACCACCGCGCCCGACGCCGTGGGATCCGATGGCGCCCTGATGAAGGAGGTCACACTGAGAAAGAATGGGGTCATGGAGTCCGGCACCGCCCGCGCGACCGCGGCCCTCGACAAGGTCCAGATCGGGCTGGCCGTCATCGCCTTCCTCGGGTCGCTGCCGCTGCGCGGGATTCTCGTCAGCGACACCCACCTGCCCATCATGGGCGTCCTGACGGTGGGGTTGGTGGCGTACCGGATCTGGCTCAGCACCGGGGATCGTGGCGAACGGGCCCGACGGATCGGCTTCTGGATCAGCGCGCCCGTGGTGTTCGCGCTGGTGTGGATGTCTCCGTTGTTCGGTCTCTATGCCTTCACCGGCTATATCGAGGGGCCCGCCCTCCCGAAGGGTGCGCAGCGTTGGGCTGCCCTGCTCGTCACC
>JAUNUL010000091.1 GCA_030538175.1 Propionibacteriaceae bacterium
GCAGACCGCCTCGGGCGACCTCGCCGAAACGCAGATGCACGCCCTCCAGGATGGGCGAGCAGACGAAGATCTCGTACGCCGGTCGCGGCTCGGGGATCCAGTCGAGTTCCTGGGGCAGGATCTTGCAGGCGAGCGCGATGTGCTCGCGGAACGCGTTGGTGCGGACGGTCGCGTTGATCACCGACAGGAACGCCCGGATGATCCGGTCACTCTCCAGGCTGGCGACCTCATCGAGGGCACTGATGATCCCGGCGTTGAGCTCGGCCAACGTGTCGTCACGATCGGCCGGTTCGGCACCGTCGAACATCTCCGGGTCGAACTTGGCCCGGAACAGCCGCATCAACCGGCCGGTCACCTCGACCTCCTCGAGCAGGGCGTGGGCGATGGAGTCCTGGGACCAGGTCACCCCGACCTGCTTGAGGTAGCGCGAGATGAGGCGCAGCCAGGAGATCTCCCGGCGGCGGTGACGAGGCCGTTCAACAGGTCCGCCTCGGTCCGGCCGGTGAAGGAGGCGCGGAAGGCGTCGTTGAACCGCTCGCGTGCGGACTTGGTCCAGTCGGGGAGCCGGTCCTGGCCGCCCTTGATCCGCAGACCGAAGTCATAGATGGCGGCATGCCCGATGCCGGGCAGGTCGAATTCATAGGGACGCTCGTCGAGCACTTCGACGCCCAGCAGGCTGAGGTGCGGCATGACCTCGGACAACGAGATGGAGGCGTTGCGGCGGAACACCTTCAACCGCAGATCGGCCTTGTCGTTGGCGACGTCGGGCACGAAGATGACCATCCGCATGTCGGAGTCGTTCTTCAGTGCCTGCAGTTCGGCCAGGTCGAGCACGGCCTGACGGGCGGTGAAGTCCTCCTTGTACCCCTCCGACAGCCACTCGGTCAGCGGCAGCAGCTGGGCGTGTTCGGGGTTCTCCAGGGTCTCCTCAGTGAGTCGGTCCTCCCAGCTGCGGGCGGCGTCGGCGAGTTCGGCCTCGAGTGCCTCCTCGTCGATCTCGGTGGGGGAGTTCTCGTCGAGGTGGACCAGGAAATGGAGCCGGGCCAGCAGGGACTCGGTCGAGTGTGCCGAGAAGTCCAGGGAGGTGCCGCCCAGGCGTTCCAGCAGGATGCGCTCCATCGTGTTGCGCACCTTGGTCACATAGCGATCCCGGGGCAGGAACACCATGCAGGAGACGAAGCGGCCATAGAAGTCGCGACGCAGGAACAGGCGAACCTGCCGCCGCTCCCGCAGCCGTGAGATCGCCTCGACCAGGGGAGCGAGGTCTTCGCTGCGGGTCTGGAACAGGTCATCGCGCGGATAGCTTTCCAGCGTCGACTGGATCGCCATCGCGCCGTGGGAATCGGGTGAATAGCCGGAGTGTTCGAGAATCTCTCGGGCCTTGTCCGCCAGCCCCGGGATGGAGTTGACCGATTCGGTGTACGCGGTCTGGGAGAACAGGCCGACGAAGCGGCGCTCGCCGACGACCTCGCCCGCCTCGTTGAAAAGTCGTACGCCGACATAATCCAGATCGACCGGGCGGTGGATGCGGGACTGTGTCGTGTCCTTGGTCACCATGAGCAGGGACGGCTTCTTGTTCACCGGCGGCAGCGCCTGGAAGGCGTCCGGGGCCTCCTCGTCACCGCGCAGCAGGCCCAGGCCGGTGCCTGCGACGGGCTCGAAGCGGCCCTGCGGGTCGGGCAGGTGATATTCGCGATAGCCGAGGAAGGTGAAGTGCTCCCCGCCCAGCCACTGCAGGAACTCCATCGTGGAGCGCACTTGGCTATAGGTATAGGGCACCGGGCGCTCCTGCAGCGCCCCGATGGTCTCCTTGAGTTGCTGCTTCATCGGGCCCCAGTCCCCGACACACGTCGAGACGAGAGCGAGCACCTCACGCAGGCCGAGCTCCAACTCGGCGTACGCCTCATCGCCTGCCCCCAGGGGCGGCGACGCGTCGATGTGGATCCAGGACTCCGCGATCACGCCGGGCTCAGCGGACCGGTCATTGGGCACGATCTCCTGCAGCGTGCCGCCGGAACTGCGGCGGACCAGGAACTGTGGATGGAAAATCTCCTGGAGCTGCCAGCCCTGACGCAGGACCTCCATCGTTACGGTGTCGACTAGGAACGGCTGATCAGCGTGCACGATCTGGATCGCCGGGGTCGGGTTCACCCAGCCGTCGCTCGACATCTGTGGCCACCAGACCCGGATGTTGGTCGCGCCCTCGGCGCGGCGCTGGGCCAAGTCGAGGTGAGCGGTGACGCCGCCAAGCAACTCGTCGGTGTCGAGCTCGATCACCTCACGCGCGTCGACGTGACGGAAATAGTCGGTGAGGAAGGGGAGTGCCTGGTCGGCCTTGGCGCCCCAGCGGGCGGCAATCGAGCCGGCCCGGTCGGACACCTTGGCCAGCACCGCCGCCTTGGCGTGCTCTTCTGCAGTTTCGGTCGACGACACAAGCTCCCCCTGGTCGGTTGAACGGCCACCGTGAAGCGTGGCGCCGGGCCAGCCTAGCCATCGGCGCCGGGTGTCCCGGGTGCGTATCCGCAGGCGGATCTTCGTTGCTGGGCGACGAAGTGATGTTCGATCGTGACCGAACTACGCTTTTGTGATCGTTACCAGCCGGTATCGTGCCGCCATCCGTTTCAACACATCGAGGTGACTGTGAACACACTTCATCGCAAGGTTCTGGCAGGGGCGGCGGCATTGAGCCTGTCGCTCACCCTGGCGGCATGCGCCGAAAGCCAGCGCGAGACAGGCGGCACCGGTGCCCAGGGTGGCAACGCCCAGGACACCTTTATCTTCGCCGGATCATCCGATCCGGTGATGCTCGACCCGGCCATGGCGAGCGATGGTGAGAGCTTCCGCATCGCACGTCAGGTTTTCGAGGGTCTCGTCTCCGTGAAGCCCGGCACGACCGACCCGGAGCCTCTGCTGGCCACGGACTGGAAGAGCTCCGAGGATGGCAAGGAGCACACGTTCACCCTGAAGTCGGGGGTCAAGTTCCATGACGGCACCGACTTCAACGCCGAGGCCGTGTGCGCGAACTTCGAGCGGTGGGCCAACTGGAAGGGCCTGAACCAAAACGAGAACATCACCTACTACTACGGCAAGCTCTTCCAGGGTTATCGCAACCCGGAGGCCGGCGCCCAGAAGGGCATCTACGAGGGCTGTGAGGCGAAGTCACCCACCGAGGCGACCATCAAGCTGAGCAAGCCGTTCGCATCGTTCGTCGACGCGATGACGCTGCCCGCGTTCTCGATGCAGTCGCCCGAGGCGATGAAGAAATACAACGCCGATGACACCCAGGGCACTGAGTCCGACCCGCGCTTCTCGGAGTACGCCACCGCGCACCCGACCGGCACCGGCCCGTTCAAGTTCGAGAAGTGGGACCGCGGCCAGCAGGTCGTCCTGACCCGCAACGACGACTACCACGGCGAGAAGGCGAAGATCAGCAAGGCGATCGTCCGCATCATCTCCGATCCCAAGGCGCGCACGCAGGAGTTGCAGGCCGGCAACATCGACGGCTATGACCTCGTCGCCCCGGCCGATGTGCAGGCGCTGAAGGACAAGGGCTTCCAGGTCATGAACCGCCCGGCGTTCAACATCCTGTATCTGGCGTTCAACCAGAACTCCGAGCCGATGAAGGACGTCCGAGTCCGGCAGGCGCTCAACTATGCGATCGACAAGGAAGCCGTCATCAAGCAGTCCCTGCCCGAGGGCACCGTGGCGGCCACGCAGTTCATGCCCGACATGGTCAACGGCTATGCCAAGGACGTGACGACGTACGCCTACGACCCGGCGAAGGCCAAGCAGCTGTTGGCCGAGGCCGGCCAGGAGAACCTGACCGTGCGCTTCGCGTACCCGACGGGTGTCTCCCGGCCCTATATGCCGACCCCGGAGGACACCTATGTCGCGCTGAAGTCCCAGCTCGAAGCCGTGGGCATAAAGGTTGAGCCGGTGACCGCCAAGTGGAGCCCGGACTACATCGACCTGGCGACCAGCCCGCAGGGCATCGACAAGCGTGACGTGCACATGCTTGGTTGGACCGGCGACTACAACGACCCGGACAACTTCATCGGCGTGTTCTTCGGCAAGAAGACCAACGAGTGGGGCTTCGAGAACCCGGAGATCTTCGCCGACCTGGGTGCGGCACGTGAGCTGAACACCAAGGACAGCCAGGCGGCCGCCTATGAGGCCGTCAGCAAGAAGATCGCCGACTTCGCTCCGGGCGTGCCGATCGCACACCCGGCTCCGTCGCTGGCCTTCGGCAAGGGTGTCGAGGGTTACAACCCGAGCCCCGTCCAGGACGAGGTCTGGAACACTGTCACCGTCACCCGGTGACCCAGGCCATCTGAACACCGTGTCGACCCGGATGGTTGCGTCGTGCAGCCGTCCGGGTCGTCCGGTGTCCGGGCCGAGCTAAGGAACCCCCATGCTTCGATTCATCGTGCGCAGACTGCTGCTGCTGATCCCCGTCTTGTTCGGGTTGAGCGTGCTGCTGTTCATCTGGCTGCGCGCCCTCCCCGGCGACCCCGCCCGCGCCCTGTTGGGTGAGAAGGGCACCGCTGAGGCCGTGGCGCGGCTCAACGAGCAGTACGGCTTCAACGAACCCCTGCTGACCCAATACGTGAAATATGTCGGGCAGCTGCTCCAGGGCAATTTCGGAGCCTCCCCGCGCACCGGTGAGCCGGTGCTCGCCACCTTCATCGACCGCTTCCCGGCCACGATCGAGCTCGCGTTGGCGGCCCTGCTCTTCGCGATCGTGGTCGGCATCCCGCTCGGGTATTTCGCGGCCAAGCGCGCCGGCGGCATGCTGGATCTGGTGGCCGTTGGAAGTTCGCTGCTCGGCGTGGTCATCCCCGTCTTCGTGTTGGCGTACTTGCTGAAGGTCGTCTTCGCGATCGGCGTGCCCGGGTTCGAATTCCTCGCGGTCCTGCCGTCCTCGGGTCGCCAGGACGTGCGGTTGGACGCGACCCACATCACCAATCTCTATGTCCTCGACGGTCTGCTCACCCGTGAGTGGGATGCGGCCTGGGATGCGCTGAAGCACCTCATGCTGCCGGCCCTCGCCCTTGGCTCGATCCCGCTCGCCGCGATCACCCGGATGACCCGGGCCTCGGTGCTCGAGGTGCTCGGTGAGGACTATGTGCGCACCGCGACCGCCAAGGGTCTGGCCAAGGCCCTGATCACCCGCCGGCACGTGCTCAAGAACGCAATGCTGCCGGTGACGACCACGATCGGTCTGCTCACCGGGCAGTTGCTCTCCGGTGCCGTCCTGACCGAGTCGGTGTTCGCGTTCAACGGCATCGGTTCCTATCTCTTCGAGGCGATCTCAAGCCTCGACTACGCGGTCCTGCAGGGCTTCATCATTTTCATCGCCATTGTCTATGCGCTGGTGAACCTGATCGTCGACCTGCTCTATGGCGTGTTCGATCCGAGGATGCGTGTGCAATGAGCGAACTGACTCCCGGACGGCTCGACCCGTCCGTCGCCGCGTCGGCGGGACCCGATCCAGACCGACCGGACGTGCCCGCCGAAGCGGGCGTACGCCGACCCCAGTCGTTGATCGACGCGATGGGCCCGCAGGCCGACGGCAACGAAACCGGCACCAGCCTCTGGGCTGGCGCTTTCCGCCGACTGCGCCGGGACCCGGCCGCGATCGTCGGGGCCATCATCGTGGCGGCCTTCGTGCTGGTCGCCCTGTTGGCGCCCTGGCTGGCGCCTTATAAGCCCGGTTCGGTCGAATGGGCCAGCCAGATCACACCCACCTCGCTGCCGGAGTTCAGCTCTGAGCACCCGCTCGGTCTCGATCCGTTCGGCTCCGACCTGCTCACCCAGCTGATCTATGGCGCGCGGCAGTCGCTGATCATCGGCATCGTCTCGACGCTGTTGGGGTTGGCCGGCGGTGCGCTGCTCGGCATCCTCGCCGGTGCGTTCGGTGGCTGGGTGGACACGCTCGTCATGCGGATCGTCGACATCCTGTTGTCGATCCCGGCCCTGCTGCTCGCCGTCAGCGTCGCTGCGATCATGGGCCGCCGGCCCGAGGCGCTGATGGTCGCGATCGCGGCCGCCCAGGTGCCGGTGTTCGCGCGTCTGCTGCGTGGTTCGATGCTCAAGCAGCGCAAGCAGGACTATGTGCTGGCTGCCAATTCCCTCGGCCTGCGCCGGCGGACTGTGGTGATGAGCCACGTGCTGCCGAACTCGGTCGGGCCGGTCATCGTGCAGGCGACCCTGATCCTCGCCACCGCCATCATCGAGGTGGCCGCGCTGTCCTACCTGGGCATGGGCGCACCCGACCCGACGGTCGCTGAATGGGGCCGCATGCTGGTGAAGGCCCAGGAACGACTGGAGTCCTATCCGCACCTGACCCTGTTGCCGGGCATCTGCATCGCCATCACCGCCCTCGGTTTCACCCTGTTGGGTGAGGCCCTGCGTGAGGCACTCGATCCGAAGACGAGGAAGTGACATGGCCTCGACCACTGTTCAGCCCGGAGGCCGTTCGTCGAGCGAGGCCGATGCCGGCCCGCTGCTGTCCGTCCGCGAGTTGGGCGTCACGTTCGGCCGTCGCGGCCAGACGGGATTCAACGCCGTCGATGGGGTCTCCTTCGACGTGAAGGCCGGCGAGATCGTGGGTCTGGTGGGGGAGTCCGGCTCTGGCAAGTCCGTGACCTCGATGGCGATCATGGGCCTGCTGCCCGCGCGGGGAGTCAAGGTCAGCGGCGAGGTGCAGTACGCCGGCAAGAACCTGCTGGAGCTCTCCGCCAAGCAGTTGGCGCGCTATCGCGGACCCGAGCTCGCCATGGTGTTCCAGGACCCGATGTCCTCGCTCAACCCGGTGGTCACCGTCGGCAAGCAGGTCACCGAGGTGCTGCACGCCCACCGGAAGATCTCAGCCGCCGACGCCAAAGCGGAGGCCATCGACCTGCTGCGCAAGTGTGGCATTCCCGACCCTGCGCGACGCTTCGGCGAATATCCCCACCAGCTCTCCGGCGGCATGCGCCAGCGTGCGCTGATCGCCACGGCGCTGGCCTGTCGCCCACGGCTGCTGATCTGTGATGAGCCCACCACTGCGCTCGACGTCACCATCCAGGCACAGGTCCTGGAGCTGCTGGCCGAGCTGGTCGCCGACCTCGGGACGGCGATGATCATGATCACCCACGATCTGGGTGTCGTGGCGGGCCTGTGCGATCGCGTCAACGTGATGTACGCCGGCCGCATCGTCGAACAAGCCGGTCGTCGGGAGCTGTTCCGGCATCCCCGGCACCGGTACACCGAGGGGCTGCTCAACTCGATCCCGCGGCTCGACGCCGACCGGGGGGCGACGCTCACCCCGATTCCCGGCACGCCCAGGGACACGATCAGCTGGGCCAAGGCCTGTGCGTTCGCCCCGCGGTGTACCCACGTGACCGATGACTGCGTACGCGGAAACATCGACCTGGCCGAGCTGACGCCCGGTCACGAGGTGCGCTGCGTCCACCCGGCAGAGGAGGCCCGCGCATGAGTTCCACCGGGGACCACCTGATCGAGGTCACCGACCTCAAGGTGCACTATCCGATCCGCAAGGGGCTGCTCTTCGACCGGACCGTCGGCCATGTCAAGGCGGTCGACGGGGTCAGTTTGGCCGTGCGCCGCGGCGAGACCTATGGGCTGGTCGGGGAGTCCGGGTGTGGCAAGTCCACCCTCGGGCGGGCCCTGCTCCGGCTCGAAGAGACCGCCGGCGGCCGGATCGTCTTCGACGGTGCGGACATCACCGACCTGAAGGGTGAGCAGCTTCGGCGCACCCGGAGGCGCATGCAGATGGTGTTCCAGGACCCGATGGCCAGCCTCGACCCGCGGCAGTCCATCCAGTCGCTGCTGACCGAGCCGCTCACTGTCCACGGGCTGTCGGAGGTCGACCGGGAGGAGTTCGGCAAGAACTCATCGAAGACCTATCTGGCGAAGGCCGTCAGCATGCTCGAGATGGTCGGCATGCCACGGTCGGCGCTGGAGAAATATCCGCACGAGTTCTCCGGTGGCCAGCGCCAGCGCATCGGCATCGCCCGCGCGGTGATCCTGAACCCGGACCTGGTGATCGCCGACGAGCCGGTGTCGGCGCTCGATGTGTCGGTCCAAGCCCAGGTCATCAACCTGCTTGAGCGTTTGCAGGACACCTTCGGCCTCACGTATGTCGTCGTGGCCCACGACCTGGCCGTCGTCCGCCACATCTCCGACACGATCGGCGTCATGTATCTCGGCACCCTCGTCGAGGAGGCCTCCGCCGACGACCTGTACGCCGAGCCGATGCACCCATACACGATCGCGCTGCTGTCGGCGATCCCAGTGCCTGACCCGGATGTCGAGGATTCCCGTGAACGGATCCTGCTTTCCGGTGATCTGCCCAGCCCGGCGAACCCGCCCTCAGGTTGCCGATTCCACACCCGCTGTCCGTGGAAGCAGGAGACGAAGTGCGACAGCGAGGTCCCGGAACTGCGCGAGATCAAGCCCGGCCACAAGGTCGCTTGCCACTTCGCGGAGTCGATCCTGGCCGGACGCGTCAAGCCCGACGAGGATGCTGTCCTGGAGCCGCGGATCGAGGACGCCAGCCCGACGCAGTGATCGACCCGGGCAGGGCTGGGTGGACGCGGGTATCCTGCCCCCATGCTCTTCGCCGATCAGGGCCCGCTGGCCCGCGCTGCCGCACGCACCCTCGCCACGGTCTCCCGGGAGGCCAAGGACACTGCACTGCAGGCCATGGCCGACGCGCTGGACAGTGCCCGCGAACCAGTGTTGGCGGCGAATGCCGAGGACGTGCAGCGCGCTGAGGACAGTGGCACCTCCGCCGCATTGGTCGACCGGCTGCGGCTGACCGATGCGCGCATCGACGGGATGGTCAGCGGTCTGCGCCAGTTGGCGGCCCTGCCGGACCCTGTGGGCGATGTGATCCGGGGTTGGACCAATGCGAATGGCGTTGAAGTACGCCAGGTCCGCGTCCCGCTCGGTGTTGTCGCCATCATCTATGAGGCGCGCCCCAATGTGACTGCCGATGCGGCCGGCATCAGCCTGAAGGCGGGCAATGCGGTGCTGCTGCGCGGCTCGTCCTCGGCAGCCTGCTCGAACGCCGCGATCGTCGACGCGCTGCGCGCTGGGCTGGAGAAGGCCGGACTGCCGATCGATGCCGTCCAGCTGGTGGAGGGTGGCCGCGAGGTCACCACCGAGCTGATGGCCGCCCGTGGCGTCGTGGATGTGCTCATCCCGCGTGGCGGCGCCGGGTTGATCAATGCCGTCGTCGAGGGCGCCAAGGTGCCCGTGATCGAGACAGGCACCGGCAACTGCCACCTGTTCGTCGATGCAACAGCCGACCAGGACATGGCCTTGGAGATCCTCGTCAACGCCAAGGTCCAGCGCCCCTCGGTCTGCAACGCCGCGGAAACGCTGCTGGTGCACCGCGATATCGCCGAGGAGTTCATCCCCAAGGCACTCTCGGCGATGGCTGAGCACGGGGTGACGGTCCACGCCGAACCGAAGTTCGCCGCCGTCGCCGGGTCCGGTGTGGTGCCGGCCGAGGAGGGTGACTTC
>JAUNUL010000092.1:0-3630 GCA_030538175.1 Propionibacteriaceae bacterium
ATTCCTATGTCGACCAGTTCCAGGCCGCCGGTGGCTCGATGGTGATGTTGGCCAAAGGCAACCGCTCCCAGGCCGTCACCGATGCCTGCAATGCGCATGGCGGGTTCTATCTCGGGTCGATCGGTGGTCCGGCCGCCCGTCTCGCTCAGGACTGCATCAAGAAGGTCGAGATCGTCGAGTACGAGGAGCTCGGCATGGAAGCGGTGTGGCGGATCGAAGTTGAGAACTTCCCGGCCTTCATCGTGGTCGATGACAAGGGCAACGATTTCTTCGCTGCGGTCAACAAGTCGGTGCCGTTGAAGATCGGTGTCCGTCCCGACGCCCGCTGACCCGACCGCCTGATTTCCCTGGTTTCCCGTGACCCAGGGAAAGCAGGCTGGGGGAATGGGCGAGGCCCCGGACGAGCCGGGGCCTCAAGTTGATGACTCATCCCCCAATGCAGCCATCGATGAGTCATTCTAAGATCGACCAAGAGCAGGCGACAGTCCTCAATTCTGAGGGCACGGTATGCAGGGGGGCGACGTGCGGAAATTCGCAATCGGGCTGGTGGACGATCACTTCGCTGTGTCGTTGGGGATCACAGCATTGCTCGAGCAGACCGACGACTTGCGTCTGGTCGCTACGGCCCGGACGGTGCCGGAGCTCTTGGAAAGTGGGCAACAACTCGATCTGGTGTTGCTGGACCTCAGCCTCGCCGATCGGTCGATGCCGGAGGACAACGTGGCAGCGTTGACCGAGGCGGGCATCCCGTCGTTGGCGTATACCTCGGGCGAGAACGCCTTCCTGATCCGCTCGGCGGCCCTGGGTGGGGTGCGGGGCATCGCGCGCAAGTCGCACACCCCGGAACAGCTGATCGGTGCGATCCGCGGCTGTCTGCGTGACGATGCCGAGGCCCTCACCAACGAGTGGGCGGCCGCCTTGGACTCGGACCCGGGCCTCGACGCCGTCGGCCTGTCGGTGCGTCAGCGGGAGGTGCTGGAACTCTTCGCGTGCGGTGAGTCCGCCAAGCGGGTCGCCACCCAGACCGGGCTGTCGATCACCACCGTCAACGACTACTTGTTGCGCATTCGCGCGAAGTACGCCCAACAGGGCCGCGCCGCTCACACCAAGGTCGATCTCTATAAGCGGGCCGTCGAGGACGGCGTACTGCCCCCGCCGACCCGCGAACCGTGACCGCTGCCGCTGGGCTGGTCCCCGGCCAGATCCGGGCGCTCGGGATCACCCTCGGCGCCCTCTATGTGCACTACGCCTGGCGGGGCCTCAGCGCCCAGATCCAGGCCCGACCCGAGATCCACTGGGCGACCATCCTGGTGGCCGCACTGGCGTGGCTGCCCGGTGTGGTGGCGTTGCCGGCGTACGCCGCACGGCGGCACGACCTGGGCCGGAAGCTGCTGTGGGCGGCTGCAATCACCTATCCGATCGCCATCCTGGCCTGGCCGCTGGTCGCCGTGCGGGATGACGCAGCCCGGCTCGACTTCTGGGTGCATTCCATGCCCGGTCTTGCTGCGGTGGCGGCGATCATCACACTTCCGCGGGCGTTGGCCTGGGCGGCGCTGTTCGTCGACACGATCGCTGTGGAACTGGTGATGCGTGAGCTGGGCATCGTGGTCAATTGGGAGACCTCGTTGGTGCGACTGCTGTTCTCGGTGGTCCATTCCGGGTTCTTCTTCGTCCTGGTTCTGGTGTTGTTGCACAACATCGACCGGGGCAACTGGGTGATGGTGCGCAGCGGTCGTGAACAGGCGGAGCTGGCGATGCTGCAGGCGCGGGAGGAAGAGATCGCCCGACTGGACCGGCTCACCCATGACTTCGTGCTGTCGCTGTTGTCCGCCGGCGCTGAGGGGGTGCCCACCGACAAGCTTCGGGTGCAGGCCGAGACCGTGCAGCGGCAGTTGAGCGAGAACCGGCCGGATTCCGATGAGGTCGGCAGCCTTGAGGAGATGGTCGACCGCATCCGCGTTCGGTGTGGCGGTTATGGCGTACCTGTCGAGACCAGCCAGATCCCGGTCGGCACGGATCTCCCGCGACAGGCTGCGATTGAGATCGAGGCGGCCGTCGAGGAGGCCGTACGCAACACCGTCCGGCATGCTACCGGTGGCAGCCGTGTCCACATCCAGTGCGCCCCGGACGGGACCGCTGTGACGGTTGAGGTCAGTGATGACGGACCCGGCTTTGACGCGTCGATCGTCTGTGAACGGCTCGGCGTCACGCAGAGCATTCTCCACCGCATGAACTCCCTGCCCGGTGGTAGCGCGCAGGTCGATTCCGCGCCCGGCCGCGGGACCACGGTGACGATCGCCTGGAGCGCACCATGAGCACGGAGCAAGTGAGTACGCCCCGCCCGGCCAAGGCCCGCCGGGTCCCCCTGGCCCCCGTGGACGGCTACGGATGGTTCGCAGTCCAGGCCGGTTTCGCCGGGTTGATGACGCTGGGGTACTGGCGTCACTATGACCAGCCCTGGATCGTGCTGCTGGCTGTGCCCCTGGCCGGGATCGTGGGTGGCATCCCCTTGTCCGGTCGCTGGCACCGGACCCGATTCGGCAAGGCAGTGGCCTTCGGCTGGCTGGCTGTGGCCGCCATCGTCGGTCAGCAGATCAGCGAACCCGTGGGGGAGATCGCGATGTGGTGGCCGATCGCCACCACCACCTTGTCGATGGGTTTGCTCGCCCTGATCGGGTCGTGGCGGATTGCCTGGACGGTGACCGTTGCGTTCGTCGTCCAGGCCGTCCTCTGGGGGATGACCCGTGAGATTCCCCTCGCTGTGGCGTTGGAGCAGCTGGGCATGCTGACCGCCCCGATCGCTGGCACCGTCTTCCGCTTCGTCATGCGCCGGGCCCGACGCCGGGAGGTTCTGGCCCGGCAGGAGGAGGCCGCCGCGTTGGAGGAGATCGGTCGGATGGCCTCACAGGCGGAGGCCCGCCGGGAATACCGGGCGCGGCTCGCCCGGACCGTCGGTCCGATCCTGGAACGGATCGCTGCGGGCGCCGAGTTGACTCCGGAGGAACGGCGCGACTGTCGCCTCACCGAGGCGAGCCTGCGCGATGCCATCCGTGGCCGGGGCCTGGCCACACCGGAGGTCAGCGTCTCGGCGCGTGCGGCCCGGGAACGTGGAGCCACCGTCACCTTGATCGATGACCGCCGGGTCGACTGTGTCGATGAGGTCTGCCGCAACGTCCTGGGGGCCACCCGCGAGACCCTGGAGCGGGCGGACGCCGGGGATACGTTCGTCGCCCGTCTGCTTCCCGTGGGCCGGCGGAATGTGGCAACGGTCCTGTTGGTCCACGCCGACGGGGACGGCGTACGCCGCGAGTTCACCATGCCGCCGTCAGGCAATCCGGCCGACGGGGCCGTGGAGCGGCCCCCGGTGGATTTGAGTGGTTGAGATGTATGCGTCGGGGGCGTTCCGGCAGCATCGCCTCTGGTCGGCATAATCTGCGGTCATCCAGGCACAGCGCGCACGTTCCTACCTGAGGCCGACGTTCCTACCCATGCACAAGTAGGAATGTCGGCGCCAGGTAGGGAGGTCAGCGCACACGGGCCTGAGCATGACAACAGCAACGGCGCTGGGGACCTGATGCACGGAGCGCATCAGGTCGCGAGCGCTCTGCGGTGACCACCTCACGCACTGGT
>JAUNUL010000092.1:3640-9510 GCA_030538175.1 Propionibacteriaceae bacterium
CAGCAGCGGTGCAGACGTGCAACAGCCCCGGTCCAGTGGGTGTCCCACCGGTCCGGGGCTGTTGATTCACCGAGCGCACCAGCCGCTGGATCAGCCCTTGATGCCCAGGAGCTGCGCGGCGGTCCGCCCGAGAATCGCTTCCCGGGCCGCCCCACCGAGGTTCACTTCCTGCACGCTGGCCACCGGATCCCGGTCGGCCAACTCGAAGGGATAGTCGGTGCCCACGAGCACATGGTCGGCGCCGACGTCCTCGACCAGCCGCTGCAAGGCGACGGGATCGAACACGGCGGTGTCGAAATAGAGCTCGTTGAACAGGTCCCGCGGGGGACGCTTGGTCGTCTTGGCGACGTCCTTGCGCTCCCAGCCCATCTGCAGCCGCGGCCGCACCGAGGGCACACAGCCACCGCCATGCGCGAGACACAGCGGGAACGGGTGGGCCTCCCTGCGCCCGGAGAAGATCATCCGGGACGTGGCGATGGCCGTCTCCATGGGATAGCCGAGCAACTGGGGGAACCAATAGTCCTTCATCCGGGCCGGGGCGGGCACCCCGGACGGGTGGAGGAACGTGAACACCGAACGCTCCGACAACAGCTTCCAGACCGGGGTGTTGGCCTCATCGTCGAGGTCCTTGCCCGCACCCTGGGAACCGATCGCCGCCCCCGGCATGCCGAGCTCATCGAGGCCACGCCGCACTTCCCGCTCACCCTCGACGAAGCCCAACGGCACCCCGACGAGACCGAGCAGTCGCTCGGAGGCCGAGACATAGTCGGCCAACGCATCGTTGCCGCGCCGCACGAGCTCGACCACCAGATCCTCGTCCGGGCAGGTTGAGCCCATGAGGAACGGCGGCAGGGAGATCGCCTGATAGTCGACGCCCTGAGCGTCCATGTCGGTGAGGCGCAGATCCGTTTGATACATCGACGGAGCCAACGGCAGCGGGGCGCCCGGCCCCACGCCGCTGACCCGGGTGTCGAGAATGACCACGTTGTCGGCTTCGACCCGGGACAGGTCGGCCAGGCCTTCGGACTCCAGCCACTGCAGCAGCGGCATGGGCATCGCGTGGGCGTGGACGTCGACGACGGGGCCGCCCTGGACTGGTGTGGACATCACGCGCCCTTCGGCTCGTGGATGACCACGCCCATGCCGTTGATCCACTCATAGATCGGCTCATAGGCCAGCGCACGGGTCTGCGACCCCTTCATCGCTCCGGCCACGGCAACCCACGCGCGAACCTCACCCGTGCCGTTGCCGCCCTTCATGAGCTCCTCGTTGCCGATGCCGAGCAACTCCTCGGGGGAGTCCTCCTCGAGCATCTTCAGGAACCAGCGGTCGAACTCCTCATCGATGTCGCCGACGCGCGGCTCACCGACGAAGTGCGACAGGCCACCGGCACCGCAGACGACGACCTTGTCGAGGCCGTCGAAGGCTCGGATGGCCTCGCCGACCGAGACGCCGAAGTCCCAGCAGTGCTGGAGTGTCATCAGCGGCGGGGTCGTGCAGTTCATCACGATCGGCACCAGCGGCAGATCCGCCTTGGGGGCGATCTCGTTATAGACCGTCATGAAGCCGTGGTCGATGACGAGCCGGTGCGACAGTGACGGCATGTGGCCGCGCTCGATCGTGCCGGCGAGGATCGCCTCGGCGAGTGCCGGGTGACCCGGAACCTCGACCCGATCGATGCCCAGCCACTTCTCGACCGGTCCCAGGTTCGAGGTGCCCACCCCGACACAGATCTGGGGCAGGTTGTCGAGGAAGAAGTTGGTGAAGTGCTCGCCGGAGATCATGACGAGTGCCTGGGCACCAGCGGCCAGGAGCTTGTCCTGCACTTCGGTGAGCGCACCGAAGAAGCGCTCGGCCATGTCAGCGGGCGCTGACTTCGGATCAGCCGACATCATGGGGGCGTGCGATGCACTGAACCCCATCACGATTTCTGCCATCGGACCCCCTCGGTCGCTTCGGCCGCCGCGATCTGGTCAGCCCGGAAGAGTTTCTTGTAGTCAGCGCGCTTCCAGCCGTTGGCGCGGTTGTAGCCATTGATCAGCACCGGGTGCACCGCAAGGTCGTGGAAGGCAGCCACATCGTTGTTCTTGACCGCAGCGAGCTCCGCCTCGTCCAAGTCATAGCCCTCGGTGACGATGTCATCGGGCGCCCGGTTCTGATCGGGATCTTCGAGCCGACGCAGGTGGTCGAAGATGCACTTGTTCAGTGCGTAATGGGTCATCGTTGCCCCCTTTCTGGACGGCAACTTACCCGGGCCCGACGACACAAACCAGACCGGCCAGGTTCCAGGGTCGATGGGCTGCCCAGTGCCGTTGTTCCTGGGCGGCCCAGTGGTCCCAGTGCGCTTCAAAGGTGCCGCGATCGCGCAGCAGGGCTGCTTCCTTGCGGTCCAAAGGATCCCGATGGACCCAGATGCCCAGCGAGGCGTACGCCGCATTGAGCGGGGTGAGGGCCCCGCAGCCTTCGATGATCAGCGGTCGATGGGGGTCCAGCTCCACCCATTCGCCGGGCTCGGAAGCCTGCCAGTTCCACCGCCGATAGCCCGGTGCGACGGTGTCCAGCATGGTGTCGGCCACCATGTCCGAGGCTGCCTTGAGCCCGCTCCACCCGGGATAGCACTGGTCCAGCGACACGAGTTGGGCTGGCACCCCGAGGGTGACCAGGGTGGTCTGCAGTCCGACCGCCAGCGTGGTCTTGCCGGCCCCCGAGCCGCCGTCGATGAGGACGACGAACCGCTCCTGTTCGCGCACCAGCCCCGGGACGATGAGGTCCAGCATGCCGTCGAAATCGGCATCGGGTTGCAGCAAAAGTCTGTCGTCGAACACTGTCAGAAGCTCATTCACTTGGCTGGGGGAACAAACCGTGCATCACGGCTGCGTACGCAATTGTGCGTGGGTCACGAGATATTCTCACGAACCTACCCAATAAAAGGTGCCGAATCGCACAGAAAACGCAACCGCGATGGCGACCAGCGCGGCGGCGATCACCATTCCAACCACGTCGGCCCGCCCCCAGCGCGAAGTCCGGGCCCATGTTCGGCGGGGGGCGTCGGGTCCGATCGCCCCGAAACCTTTGGCCTCCATCGCGGTCGCGAGACGGCTTCCGCGGCGGATCGCCAGCACCAGCAGGGCGAAGGCCATCGACATCCAGCGTCGGACCCGCCCGGTGTCCCCGAGCCCGCGGGCTCGTCGGGCCAGGCCGAGGCTGCGCCAGTCGTCGGTGAACAGGCCCAGCATGCGTACGCCCGCGAGACTGCCCAGCACGAACCGCGCGGGCAGCCTGGCGATCTGGGCGAGACCGTCGGCCATGTCGGTCGGGTCGAGATCGGAGAACAGCAGCAAGGCCGACAGGCCCAGGGCGAGGACCCGCAGGACGACGGCGAGGGAGAGCCGCAGGGAGTTGTCGGTGACGTGGATCAGCAGCCAGCGGAACCACGTCTCGCCGCCGGGCTCGCCATACAACGCCATCGACACCCCCGCGATCGCCGCCACGAACAGCAGCACGGCCAGGCGCTTCGCCAACTGGGCCGGGGTGAACCCGATGATCAGGGCGGTTGCGACCACGAGCACCAGCGCGACGCCGGCGCTCAACCAGTCGAGGGTGATGATCAGCGGCGTCGAGATGATGATCGCGATCGCGATGCGGGTGACCGGGTTCAGTCGGTCGAGTTGGGTACGCAGGCTTCTGCGTGACGTGCGCTCGATGTCGCCGCCCGCGGTCTCCTGCCCGGGGGCTGTGGGCTGGTTGGGTGAGGGGCTGGTCACGCGCCCACCTCGATCCGGCGTTGGGCCAGGACGTCGAGGAAGTTGGCGTCGTGGGTCACCGACACCACGCCGCGGCCCTCGCCGAGGATCTGGGCGATGAGCCGGACCAGATCGATCCAGGTCCGCCGGTCCTGCCCGAACGTCGGTTCGTCCAGGAAGATCAGCCGCGGGCCGGTCGCCAGCACCGTGCCGACGCTGAGTCGGCGCTTCTCGCCGCCGGACAGGCTGAACGGGTTCGCCTCGGCGAGCTTTGTGAGGTGCAGCAACGTCAAGAGCTCCTCCACCCGTTCCTCGACACGTTTGGCGTCCCAGTCGAGCGCCCGCAGCCCGACCGCGAGTTCGTCGCGGACCGTGGCTGCCACGAACTGGTGTTCTGGGTGCTGGAAGACGGTGCCGATGCGGGTGAGCAGGTCCCGGGAGCGCCAGGTGGTCGGGTCGTCCGGGCGTGGCGTACGCCCGAACCGTCGTCGACGGGGTGGTGGTTGGAGGGATTCGGCGACCCGGATGCTGCCGTCGAGGCGCGGCATCAACCCGGCCAGTGTCAGGGCCAGCGTCGTTTTGCCGGCCCCATTCGCACCGGTCACCACGGTCGACGTCGCGGCCGGCAATGCGACGTTCAGGCCGGTCCGGACGGGGGCGGAGGCGGCGTACCCGATCGACAGATCCTCGGCCACCAACAGCACCTCATCACCCCCGGGGGCCAGGATGTTCAGCTCGGGCAGGGTGCTGCCAGGAACCCACACTCCGGCCTCGAGCAGCATCTCGCGATGGGCAGCGAAGACGTCGGCCGGTGGGCCATCGGCCAACAGGCCCCCGCCACGATCGAGCACGATGACGCGATCGACCACATCGACCCACGTGTCCACGCGGTGCTCCACGATGATCAGCGTCGTGTCCCGGTCGACGGCCGCGATCGCGTCGTGGACCTCGGCGATCCCGACCGGATCGAGGTTGGCGGTGGGTTCGTCGAGGAGCAGCAGGGGGGTACGCATCGCCAGCGCGCCAGCGATCGCCAGCCGTTGCTGCTGACCGCCGGAGAGGGCCGAGGTCGATCGGTCGAGGGGCAGATAGCCGAGGCCGACCGCATCGAGGGCCTCGCGGACACGCGGCCAGATCTGATCCGGCGGGGTGCCCAGATTCTCCAGCCCGAAGGCGACGTCGTCGCCGACGCGGGCGAGCACAACCGAGGCCTGCGGATCCTGCAGGACCAACCCGACCTGTCCGCGTCGCCGGGTGGGGTGCTGCCCATCCAGGAGCATGCGGCCGGCCTCGTCACCCTCGTCCGCGCCACCGACGACCCCGGCGAGGGCGTGCAGCAGCGTGCTCTTGCCCGCGCCGGAGGCCCCGAGCAGCAGCACGCGCTCACCGGGTTCGACGGTGAACGTGACGTCGTGGACGGCCCAGGACTGGCGCGCGGCGTGGCGCCAGCCCCAGCCGTTCAACTCAACGTGCACGGGCCTCGCGACCTGCGGCGAATCGATCCAGCGCACCGGCCCGGGCCAGGGCACGCATCAGCAGCCAACCCACCAGCCCGGCCAGCACGGCGCCGGAGATCATCAGCGCGACCGCATAGATCGAGTTGAACGCCAGCGACTTGGCCCAGTTGCCGAGGATGAACTCGATGACCGCCGCACCGATGCCTGCGCCGATGCCGGCGAGGACCGCGACGAGCGCGTTGAAGCGGCGATAGGCGGAGATCGCGAACACGATCTCGGCGCCCAGGCCCTGGGCGAAAGCGGAATACATGGTCGTCCAGCCCCACTGGTTGCCGACGGCCATCGACACGAAGCCCGCCAGCAGCTCCACCAGCAGCGCTGCACCCGGCTTGCGGATGATCAGCGCGCCGAGTGGTCCGGCGAGGAACCAGATCCCGGCGGCGAGCCCGCCGAGACCGGGGGTGAACGCGTCGAGGGCCTGGAAGCCGGCGTACCCCACCGAATTCCACGCGACGAAGATCAAGCCGCAGGCGACGCCGAGGACGGCTGCCACCACGATGTCGACCACCCGCCATTGGAGGCGGCCGGTGCTGGTGGGTCGGGTGACGTCATCGATCGACGTCGGCGATGTGTCGGTCATCTCTGTGCCCCTTTCCGAGGAAGAATCGGG
>JAUNUL010000093.1 GCA_030538175.1 Propionibacteriaceae bacterium
TGACGCTGTTGCCGTTGTCCTTGAGCGCGCCGACCTTCGCTCCGCCGATGGCCTTGAGACCACGCTTCTTGAGGCTCTTGGCGACCGTGTCCGCGACCTCGCGGTCGGTGCCGAGCGGCAGGATCGGGTTGTCCATGAACTCCAGCAGCGTCGTCTCGACGCCCATGTCCACATAGACAGACGCGAACTCGACGCCGATGACACCGCCGCCGATGACCGCGATCGACTTGGGCAGGGTCTCCCAGGTCGAGTTGGTTGCTTCATCGGAGGTGATGACGCGGGGACCGGGCTCCATGCCCGGGAACCACTTGGGCACCGAGCCGGACACGATGATCGTGTTCTTGGAGTCGATCGTCTGACCGTCGACCACGATCTTGCCGTCGGCGTTCATCGTGCCCATGCCGCGGAACATGTCGACCTTGCGGCTCTTGATCAGACCCTCGAGGCCGCGCACCAACTGATTGACGATGGTGCCCTTGCGCTTGTTGACAGCCGGCCAGTCGATCTTGGTCTCGCCAGCCGGCAGCTCGAAGCCGAACGTCTTGGCGTGACCAACGTTGCGATAGACCTCGGCCGCCTGGAGCAGACCCTTGGCCGGGATGCAGCCGCGGTTCAAGCAGGTGCCGCCGAAGGTTTCCTTCTCGACGATGGCGACCTTGAGGCCAGCCGAAGCCGCATAGAGAGCCGAGGCATAGCCGCCGGGGCCACCGCCCAGGACGCAGATGTCGTACTGGGTCATGCCTTGGCCACCTTTCGAATGGTTTCGGTGATCTCGGCCTGCTGCGGGATGACTGCGTCTTCCAGCGGCGGGCTGGTCGGGGTCGGGGTGTTCTTGGCCGCGATCCGCTCGACCGGCTGGTCGAGATACCAGAAAGCTTCCTTCTGGATTTCGGCAGCGATCTCGGCACCCATGCCCATGAACTCGGCGGCCTCGTGGAGGACCACGGCCCGGGAGGTCTTCTTCACCGAAGCGGCGACCGTCTCGATGTCGAGGGGCTTGATGGTGCGCAGGTCAACGACCTCCACCGAGATGCCGTCCTTGGCAAGTTCCTCGGCAGATTCGACGGCCTGGTGGACACCTGCGGAATAGGTCACGACGGTGAGGTCGGTGCCCTCCCGCACGACGTTGGCCTTGCCCAACTCGATGGGCTCGAGCGACGGCGTGCCCTCGGCGGACAAGCGGCGATAGAGATACTTGTTCTCGAAGAACATCACCGGGTTGTTGTCGCGGATCGACGCGATCAGCAGGCCGGCGGCGTCCTCAGCAGTGCCGGGCATCACGATCTTGAGGCCGGGCACGTGGGCGAAATAGGTCTCCATGCTCTGCGAGTGGGTGGGGCCCGCCCGCAGCCGGCCACCGAATGGTGCCCGCAGGGTGATCGGCATCGCATCGCCCGTGCGCCAGTGGTGGCGGGCGATGGTGTTGATGATCGGGTCGAAGGCGCACGAGATGAAGTCGGCGAACTGGAACTCGACCATGGGGCGCAAGCCGGCCAGGGCTGCACCCGCGGCCAGGCCGGCCATGCCGGTCTCGGCGATGGGCGAGTCGATGATGCGCCGTTCGCCGTACTTCTCCAGGAAGCCCTTGGTCACCTTGAAGGGGCCACCAAACGCGCCGACATCCTCGCCGATGAGAAAGAAGTCGTCATTGTTGTCGAGCTCGTGGGCGAGCGCGGCACCGATGGCCTCAAGGTAGGAATATGAGGTCTTCTCTTCAGTCGGCATAAACACCTTCCTCGATGTTGGTGGGGTCGGGCATCGGAGCCGTGATCGCGATCTTGCGGGCAGCAATGGCCCACTTGCGCGCGGCTTCCCGGGTTTCTGCGGCTTCCTCTTCGCTGATGACGCCAGCGTCAAGGAGACGCTTCTCATACAGCTCCACCGGATCCCGCTTGCCCCACTCCTCCTTGAGCGCCGGGTCAACATATTCGGCGCCGTCATGCTCAGCGTGGCCGTGCATGCGCATGGTCACGGCTTCGACGATGGTGGGGCCACCGCCGGAGCGGGCGCGGTCGATGGCTTCCTTCATCGCGTCATAAACAGCGATCACGTCGGTGCCGTCAACCTTGATGCCAGGCATGCCGTAGGCGACAGCCTTGATCGCGAAGCTCGCCGAGCGTGTCTGCATCGACAGCTTGGTGCCCATCGCGATCTGGTTGTTCTGCACCTGGAACACGACCGGCAGCTGCATCGCGCCGGCGATGTTCACGGACTCATGGAAGTCGGCACGCGAGGTCGAGCCGTCGCCGCAGATCGCGACAGCGACGCGATCCTCACCGCGATACTTCGCAGCGAAGGCCATGCCGGTGGCGACCGGATAGTTCGCCGGAATGTGGCTCGGCGGGTTATAGGTGTTGAGGTCCAGGCGGCCATAGTGGAGCGTGCCGTCACGGCCACCGGTGGGAGCGATCGACTTGCCCATGAACGAGCCCATGATCTGCTCCGGGGGCATGCCACGCATCAAGTGGCCACCCACGTCGCGGTGAAGCGGGCAGTAGTAGTCGCGCTCCTCCATGGCGGCCATGGTGCCGACGCTGATCGCCTCGTGCCAGTTGCCCGAGTAATACGATCCGAGCAGATCGCCCGCGCGATACATCGAGTGCATGCGATCCTCGAACGCCCGGGCCTTCACTACGCCGTCGTAGAGTTTCTTGAGAAGTTCGGGGTCACGCCCCTCGAGGGACACCGGCGGGTTCATGCTGGTGTCGGTGATATCCAGAGCAGCGAGAACCTCGGCAGAGAGGTTCTTCTCGACCGGCGGAGCGAGAGTCGACGACGTCGTCGAGTCCTTTTCCGGGGCCGTGCTCGTACGTTTGCGGGTTGCCATGGGCACCCTCCTCCCCTAGCGGAACTTGTTTTGGATCGTTTGCTGCTCGGCCCGGGACCCCCGCAGTGAGGGTCCCGGGCCGAGTTGAATCTCAGTAGTAACGGAAGACGAGTTCCGCCACGCAGCAGGGCTTGGCCTCGCCCTCGACCTCGTAGGTCAGCTTGTAGACGGTCTCGACTCCGTTGTTGCTCACGTCGTTGACCTCGGCGAGGGTGGTCTGCATCCGGTAACGCTGGCCGGTCTTCAGCACCATCGGGAACCGCACCTTGTTCAGGCCGTAGTTGAGGATGACGTCGAAGCCTTCGACCACGCAGACCTCCCAGAGGAAGCCGGTCTACTTGCTCAGGGTGAGGAATCCATACTGGATCGTGGTGCCGTAGGGGCCGGCCTTCGCCTTCTCCAGATCGACGTGGATCCACTGGTCGTCGCCGGTCAGTTCGGCGAAGGTGTTGATGTCTTCCTGGTTGACGGTGACCCAGTCGCTGGTGCCGAGATCCTTGCCGACGTAGGACAGCAATTCTTCGCGACCCGTGATGACCAAGGGCTTGCGCTCGTCGCTCATAGTTGTTTACAGCCTCCTTGCATGTGGCCCCGACCCTAATGGGCCGGGAGGTGGGGTGTCACTGCCCAATGGCGGGCAGTTCGCTTGCTGGACGGGAAATGTCCGCTTTGGGGGGTCGGGTGGCTCAAATGAGCCCGAGATCCTTCACCGCATCGCGTTCCTCGACGAGTTCCGCGACCGATGCGTCGATCTTCGCACGGGAGAATTCATTGACCTCGAGGCCCTGCACGATGCTGTATTCACCATTGGTGACCGTGCACGGGAACGAGGAGATGATGCCTTCGGCCACGCCATAGGAACCGTCCGAGGGGACGGACATGGAGACCCAGTCGTCG
Organism: Propionibacteriaceae bacterium; assembly: GCA_030538175.1. Classification (GTDB taxonomy): domain Bacteria; phylum Actinomycetota; class Actinomycetes; order Propionibacteriales; family Propionibacteriaceae; genus Enemella. Next base: position 3,725 of record JAUNUL010000093.1, read on the forward strand.
GCCGGGGTGCCGAGCACCCAGTCGCGCATGTGGTCGATGGTGGCGTTGGCAGCAGACGCGGCGGACGACAGTCCACGAGCCTCGATGATGGCAGCACCGCGCTTGGCGACGGTGGGGATGAAGTCATCGGCGAGCCAGGCCTGGTCGTTGACCAATTCCGCGGCGTTCTTCCCGCCGACCTCGCAGTTGAACAGATCCGGATATTGCGTGGCGGAGTGGTTGCCCCAGATGGTCATCTTCTTGATGTCGGTGACCGGAACATCCAACTTCGCGGCGAGCTGCGAGATCGCGCGGTTGTGATCCAAGCGGGTGAGGGCGTTGAAGCGCTCATTGGGGATGTCGGGCGCATTGTGCATGGCGATCAGGGCGTTGGTGTTGGCCGGATTGCCGGTCACCAGGACGCGGATGTCGTCCGCGGCATGATCGTTGAGGGCCTTGCCCTGGGGGGCGAAAATTCCACCATTGTCCTTGAGCAGGTCGCCACGCTCCATGCCCTTGCCGCGCGGCTTGGCGCCGACGAGGAGGGCGATGTTCACGCCGTCGAAGACCTTGTTGGGATCGTCACCCGTCACCACGTTCTGCAGCAGCGGGAAAGCGCAGTCGTCCAACTCCATGACGGCGCCCTCAAGGGCTCTGAGCGCTGGCGTGATCTCCAGCAGGTGCAGCGCCACGGGCTGGTCCTTGCCCAGCAGTTCACCGCTCGCGATCCGGAAAAGCAGGCTGTAGCAGATTTGGCCGGCGGCGCCGGTCACAGCCACTTTGACGGGGCTCTTTGTCACGTTCAACTCCTTTGTTCTGGCTCGGGTCTGACGCTACCAGCGCAACTCAGGGCCTTGGGGAGTGTGTGCGGTTCGGACAGCGCTAGCGGAAGATGATCGTTCTGGCTCCGTCGAGGAGAACCCGGTGTTCGGCGAACAGCTTCACAGCCTGGGTCAGCGTCCGGGATTCCTCGTCCTGACCGATCGCCACGAGCTCGGCGGTGGACTTGCTGTGATCCACCCGCACGACGTTCTGCTCGATGATCGGGCCCTCGTCGAGGTCCGAGGTGACGAAGTGGGCGGTGGCGCCGATCAGTTTGACGCCGCGACCGTGAGCCTGTCGATAGGGATTCGCACCCTTGAAGCCGGGCAGGAACGAGTGGTGGATGTTGATTGCCCGCCCGGCGAGGGCGGCACAGAGCTCGGGAGACAGGATCTGCATATAGCGGGCCAGCACGACCAGTTCGATGTGCTGCTCGTCGACGACGTCCAGGATGCGCTGTTCGAACGCTGCTTTGGTCTCGGGCAGCACCGGATGGTGTTCGAGCGGAACGCCATAGAAGTCGGTGAGCGGCCCCAACTCGGGGTGGTTGGACAAGACCAGGGGAATGTCCACCGGCAGCCAACCGGACCGCTGTCGGAACAGCAGATCGTTCAGGCAATGGCCTGATTTCGAGGCGAGCACGAGCGTCCGCATCCGCCGGCCCACCAGATCGAGTTGCCAGTCGGCCGCGAGAGCTGCCGCGGCCGTCCCGAGGAGAGTACGCAGCGTGGCCTCGGCTGCCGCAGTCTCGACCTGCAGGCGCATGAAGAAGTGGCCGGTATCGGATGAGAATTGCTGGAGTTCGGTGATATTGCCCTGGGCCGCGACCACGGCCCCCGAAACTTGATGGACGATGCCCGGCTGGTCCTGGCAGGTCAGGGTGATGACCCACTGTCGCGGGGCGGCCACGTCGTTCTCGATCAGTTGTTCAGATGTCACGGGGGTTGACATTAGCCCGGCGCTGCGTCGGCCCAATTGTGATGCGCTGGCGGTGAGCCGAGCTGTTCGCGTTGCGCTGGCGGTGAGCGGGGCTGGTTGGCTAGCTCCCGGCGGTCAGGGTGTCCACGCAGAGCCCGGCGAGGTCGTCGGCTCCCATGCCGGGCCAGCCGTGAACCTTGGTCTGCCAGTCGGTGGGGATCGCCGAACGCCCGAACAGCGCGCCGAGTGCCCCGCCGGCGATGGCCGCGACCGTGTCGGTGTCGTGGCCGGCGCGCACGGCGGCGATGAGCCCGGCTCGCACTGCCAGGTCGGGGGAGTCGTGTTGACGCAGGCCGATCACCACGGCGGCGAGGGCGGCCTGGAGGGCCGTGACCGTATACCCGTTGTTCTCGAACCGGTCGGGGCGCGGATCCTCCACCGCCTCGGTGATCCAGGCCCGCCACTGGTCCCGGCGTTCGGCGGGCACCAACTCCAGGGCAAGTTCGGGGAGGCTGTCACCGGTCCAGCCGTCGAGGACGGCCCGGCGTACCCATTCCGACCACAGGACGCACGAGTCGCCACCCAAAGGGTCGAAATGTGTGAGCTCTGCAACGGCCCTGGCGGCGGCAGCCGTGGCCTTCGGGTCGGTGATTCTGGTCAGGCCCACGATCGCGGTGCGCATCAAAGCACCATTGCCGGCGCTGCGGCCGGTCGTTCGGTGCAGGGTTCGGGAGGCGGCCCGCAGCAGCTCACCGCGCCGTCCCGGCAGGTCGCGAACCTGGCGCAGCAGGGTGCCGGTTTGTACGCCGACATCGGTCGCGCCTCCGGTGAGCCATTGTTCGAACGCGATGGCGATCTCATCCTGCGCCGAATCCGACGTGAGATCGGCACCGGTCGCGGCCACGCGTGCGATGCAGACCGCCATTTGGGTGTCATCGCTCCATTCCCCTGGGGCATAGGGGCCGAGCCCACCACCGATCATTTCGGGTTCGCCGAGCGGCGCGGCGGCAAATTCGTACGGCACCCCGAGCGCATCCCCGCAGGCCTGACCGACCAGCACACCGGCCGCCCGATCGAGCTGGGCGGGAGATGGGCTGAACCGGTCAATCGGGGGTTCGCCCGGGGAGGGGGGACCTGGGGGTGTGAGCATGGCCTCAGTTTGCCGGACGCGCGCTCGGCGTTGGGGGATTCGCAGCCGGAGGATTGGCGGCCGACGGGTTCGCGGTGGGATTCGCCGGCGGTTGTCCCTGGCCTGGTTGTTGTCCCTGGTTGGGCTGTGCTGGATCCGCGGCGGGTTCGGGTGGTCCGGTGGGGATGGGGATCTGTGCGATGCGATTGCCGACCTCGTCGGTGACCAGAAGCACGACCGGTTCCTGGGCGGTGTCGAAGGTGACCAGCCCGCCGACCGCTTCTGGGGCATTCAGTTCCTTCGAGGCGAGCACGGGCTCGTTGCCGTCCAGGCCCAGCACCGGCTGCAGTTCCGCACCTCCTGCGGTCCGCAGCGTGAAATACAGCGGGTTCACCTGCACCTTGCCCTCGGTCGCGGTGATGTTGAGGTCGAGCACCAGATACCGCTGCTGGGGCGCTTTGGCGTACGGACCATTCTCCGTCTGCTGCCACGAATAGCCGCGGACCGCGATGGTGGCGACGCCTTCCTGGCTGCGGATGGCGGCGACTTCCGGACCGGGATGGAAGACGCGTACTTCCGGCGGCGTCGGAGTCGGGGTCGGTGGCTTCGGGGTCGGCGTCCGGGGCACGGTTGCCGACGGCGTCGGCACGACGCCACTCACGGTCGTGCCCGCGCACCCCGACAACGCCACCACCGTGGCCACCAGCAACCCCACACCCGCGCGCTTCTTCACCCCCCGAGTCTCGCGCACCACCCAAGCCCGAACGCTCAGCACGCGTCGGCGGGTCGAGTTCGCCGGGGCTCACGGGTGGGTCGTGGTCGCCGTTCGCGGGTCGAGTCAGCCGGTGCCCCGCACCCGGGTGTACGCCAGCAGGTCCGTCCAGGTCCCATCCCCGAGTTGCTCGGTCTGGGGGAAGCAGCCGATCAGCCTCGCGCCGGTACGCCGGGCCACCGCCTGCGAGGCCGGATTGCCGATGGCCACGCGGATCATCAAGGACCGCAGCAGCGGATCAGCATCGGGCATGCCCTCGGCCACGCCGGCCGCGGTCTGCTCAGTGTTGCCTCCTGCCGTGTCGACCTCGGTTCGTGCTGTCTCACCCAGCGCGAAGTCAGCGAGGACCCGAGCAGCCGCGCTGGTCAGCCCTCGACCGCGCGCGGCGGGATGGGTCCAATAGCCGAGTTCGCCGGCTTCCGACCCGTCCGCCAGGCCACGGATGGAAATTGCGCCCAAGCACTCATCGGGGACCAGCCCCTTGAAGCGTTGATCACCCAGCTGGTTGGCCGGTTCAGCCGCACGGCCGTCGGACGCCGGACCCGCGTCAGGGTCGCCGGCCGTGGTGATGCACCAAATCCACTGGTCGAAGATGGCGGCACCTTCGCGGCCGAGTTCCACGAAACCCTTGGCGTGCTCGACGGAATAGTCCCGGGGCAGGGCCGCCAGCCAGTACTGGCTGATCGGATCCGCGCAGGCCTCGACGATCCGCGGCACATCGCGGTCCTGGAACGGTCGCAGCACCACGCCGTCGCGGTGGAGGGTGGGCTGCCGAGGGGGCGCCACGGATGTTCGGGGATCATCGGCCAGCACCGTCGCCGTCCACGAGTCCACGAGCTCACCACGCTGGTTCATTTCGGCCCGGCGTACCCCCTCGAATCGGAACCCGAGCGCCGCGGCGGCGTGCCGGGAACCCCAATTGCCGACCTTTGCCCGCCACACCACCGCCTGCAGGCCGGCGACGTCGAAGGCCCAGTCCAGCGCCAGCCGCCCCGCACGCCGCAGGAGCCCCTGCGCGCGGGCATCGGGATGCAGGCCGAACGCGATCTCGCCCCGACCATCGTCCTGCAGGCGGATCTCCACTGATCCGCAGAACTGTGCGGTCCCGCCGGCCGCAGCGCTAGCCGTGTCGATCGCCTCGATGGCCCAGATCATCGAGCGTCCGGTGTCGACCTCGTTCGGCACGAAATCGTTGATGAACGACGTGGCATCGGCGATGCGGTACGGGTGGGGAGTCGTCGTCCAGCGCACGAACTCCGGGTCGGTGCACATCTCCACCACGCGCGGTACGTCGGCAGGGCGGTGGGCGCGCAGGAGGACCCGGCGCTCGGGATCGATCAGGGTCGGCACGCTGTCCGGCCAGCGCAGCTCGGTTCCCGGGGGGTGGCGGGTTGTCATGCGCGGATTCAAGCGGATCGGGATGGGGCCTACCAAGTCGTTTAAGGTGTTCTGCATGCCCTCTGACAGTCCGGAGCCAGCCCTGCCATGGTAACCGACATCCTGTTGATCTTTGTGTTCATCGTGATCGGTGGGGTCTTCGCCAGCGCGGAGATGGCGCTGGTCTCGCTCCGGGAGAGCCAGATCCGCCGCATCGCGAGTCGCGGGAAACGTGGTGCCACGGTCGCCAAGCTGGCCGGGAACCCGAACACGTTCCTGTCAGCGGTCCAGATCGGGGTGACCCTGTCAGGCTTTCTGTCGGCGTCGTTCGGTGGGGCCACGATCGCCGCGTGGTTCGGTGAGTTCCTTGCCGCCCGCGATGTGCCGGGCGCCCAGACCCTGTCGCTGGTGCTGGTGACGATCGTCATCTCGTATTTCTCGATCGTCTTCTCCGAGCTCACCGCCAAGCGGTTGGCCATGCAGCGGGCGGAGGGTTTCGCCCTGGCGCTCGCGCCGATGGTGAACGGCATCGCCACGGTGTTGAAGCCCGTCATCTGGTTCCTCGGTCTGTCCACCAACATCGTCGTCCGGGTGCTGGGTGGCGACCCGGAGGCCTCGCGGGAGGAGGTGACTGACGAGGAGATCCGGTCGATGGTGTC
>JAUNUL010000094.1 GCA_030538175.1 Propionibacteriaceae bacterium
GGCGTCGGCGTCGGCGTCACCCCAGCAGTTTTCTGCGCCGATCTCTTCCTGGCGGGAGTCCTTTTCTGCACGGCCGGCTGCTTCGGCGCCGGGGGCGAAGTCTTCTCGGGCGTCGGTCGCTTGTCCGCGGCCCGTGTCGGCTGCCGGCTGGCTTCAGCACGGGCAGCGGTCTCGAGCAACTCCAGCCGCGCATCCGCGAGGCACTGGGCGAGCACGTCGAGGTCGCTCATGGAATCGCGGTCGCCGGTCAGCCCGAAATACACATGACCGTTGTAGGACGTGACCCCGATCGCCAGCAGATGCCCGGGCGGCAGGGGCAGCACCGGATAGCTGGCGACCATAGGGGCGCCCGCGGCGTACATCGGTCGCTGCGGACCGGGCGCATTCGTGATCAGCAGATCGTGCGGCCGCCGGGACATGGTGGTGGCGACGCGGACGCCGAGAGCGTGCAGGGTGCTCGGGGCAAACCCGGCAATATCGCTGATCGTTCGGGCGCTCACGGCGCGCCCGGTGTCCGTGTGCGCCCGAGTGCCGAACGACACCTGGTGCAGGCGCATGAGCGCGTTCGCCTCGTCCACCGGGAGCTGGATCAGGTGGGGTGCCACATGGCTGCCGAGTGAGGTCGGCTCCCCGTCCTCGTCGATCACACTCATCGGCACCATCGCCAGGATGCCGCCCGTCGGGGACGGCTCACCGCGCGTCGCCAGCCAATCCCGCAGCGCACCCGAGATCAGGGCCAGCACGACGTCGTTGACCGTGTACCGCTCGTTCATCCGCAACGCCCGCAAGTCGGCCAACGGCATGCTGACCTGCGCGACGCGACGCTGCTCCGAAGGCGTGCCCGCGAGCGGGGTGTCGTTGCGGGGGCGGATCCCGCCACGCAGCGCTGCCCCGGCGAACTCCCCCAACGCCCCACCGAGACCACCAACAGCCTCGCCCACCGCCACCGCCGTGCCCAACACACCTGTGACACCACGGCGGGCGGCGTCGAACAGCGCGTCGCGATCGGTGAGGCTCTGGCGCACGGCATCCACCACGAGATCGATCGGTCGCGGCTCAGGAGCGGGCTCCCAGGGATCACCCAGTTGGGGTTCACCATCGGTGGGTTGCTCGTCCAACAACACCTGCCCCAGGTCCACCCCATCCAGACCGTCGACCAGCAACTGGTGGGTCTTGGTGACCACAGCGAAGCGGTTCTCTGCCAGCCCCTCGACGAGATAGACCTCCCACAGGGGCCGCGAACGATCCAACCGACGGGCACACACCCGTCCCACGAACTCCCGCAACTGCTCCGGTGTTCCCCCACGGGGCAATGCCGATCGGCGCACGTGATAGCTCAGGTCGAAGTCTTCGTCCTCCACCCACACCGGCGCCGCCAACGCCCCGGGCACAGGCAGCAGGCGCATCCGATAACGCGGCACATAGGCCAGCCGTTCGTTGATGACCGCCACCAGTCGATCAACCTCGAAGTCATCCGGCGCAGAGAAGATGTCCACCGCGCTCGTGTGGGCGGGGGTGTGCTGGGTGTCCAGCGCCAGCATGGACATCTCGCGCGCAGTGAGGCGGGTCGGCATGTCCCCAACGGTAGCCGAGCACGGCACCTGCAGCGCGCCCCCGGGACCTCGCTGGCGACCGGTCACCCGAATCGTGACCGTACGCCCGACCGGTGCCGTGTACGCCTCAACCGCTCAGATCCCTGACGCCCCAACGCCCGGCAACCGACCCGCGGGCAGGACGCGCCCGTGGTGGGGCATAGGATCGTCGCTCTAGGAGGAGCACATGAACATCTCGGTGAACGTCGATTGCACCCCGCAGGAACTGCGGGCCTTTCTCGGATTGCCCGATGTGGCACCCATGCAGAAGTCGATCATGGACGAGATGGAACGTCGCATGCTCGAATCCATGGAACAGCTTGCGCCTGCGGCCATGATGCGCGAGTGGTTCACCCCGACCGGGACCATGCAGCAAAGCTTGATGAACCTCTTCCAGCCCGGACGGATGCAGGCTGGTGGCGACACGGATGAGGCCACTGACTGACTGACCGGCCGTGCACGCGCGGCCCTGGTTCGACCTGGCCGCAATGGGCTCCCGCGCCGCCCGGGGGCCCGCTACCGGGGTGTTGTCCCGCTACCGGCGTGTTGTCCACAGATGTGCGGGTTGGTTGAGACTGGGGAGCTCTTGGCGGGGCAGCTCGGATCCATGCTGATGGCATGACCCCGCATCACGCCACGCGATCCCACACCATCGTTGCCGCAGCGCTCATCGATGAGCCTCTGCCCTGTGCTCCCGCCCCTGACCTGCGACCGGAGCCCGTGCGCTGGCACCGCCAGACTGACGCACCCCTTTCGACGTGGATGGCACCGTTGCCCTTGAGCGATGCGGCGGCCATCCCCACATTCGCTGATCAGCTGAGGAGCGATCTGCGTGCGGAAACGGACGGTCTCCACGCCCATGCGCGGTCCCTCGTCTCTGCGCTCGTGGATGTCATCCAGCGCCGACGCCCGGCGACACAACTGGTCAGATGGGTCAGTGACACCGTGCTGGCCGATCTGGCTTTCCTCGCCCGTGCCACTCAACGTTCACCTCGCCGACTGGTCGTGCGCTCGGTGCGACTTCAGGTCGTCACGCCAGATGTGGCCGAGGTGTCAGCGCGCGTGCAGAGCGATCACCGACACCAAGCGCTCGCCTTGCGGTTGGAACGTCAGGAGGAACGGTGGTTCTGCCCCCTCGTCGACTTCGGGCCCGGCCCGCGTGTCCCCGGCGGCCCGATGGTGTCAGGCAAGGGTCAGCGGCGGTTATAGACCTGACCGGGTGTGCTTCCGCCCAACACCTCGGACACTGTCACCAGGACATAGCCCTGAGCCTGCAGATCACTGATGATCCCGGGCACCGCATCAACGGTCGACTTGTGGATGTCGTGCATGAGCACGATCGAGCCCGGTCGTGCCTGGCGCGCCACCTCGGCACGCACCGACACGGCATTGCGGGTCTTCCAGTCGTTGGTGTCGACATCCCAGATGATGACCGATTCCCCCACCTCGGCGGCCATTGCATCAACGGCGCCATTGCGGGCGCCATAGGGCGGGCGGAACACCGTCACGTCCTTGCCCGTGACCTCCTTGATGAGCGCGTGGTTGCCTGCCAGCTCATTGCGAAGCTTGCCGGCACTGACGCGATTCAACTGGGGATGGGTCATCGAGTGATCGCCGATCTCCATGCGTGGCGTCGAGGCGACCTGGCGGGCGATGTCGGGGTTCGCGCGGATCATGACGCCCTGCATGAAGAACGTCGCCCCCGCACCCTTGCTCGTCAACATCTCGAGCAGCCGCGGCGTATAGGGCCCGGGTCCGTCGTCAAAGGTCAGCGCGATGCACTTGGCCACCGAGCAGTCCACGCTGCCGGGTGGTGGCGGGTTGTGCCGAGCCGACGTGGCCGATCCGGTCGTCGTCCCGAACGTGACCTGGGTCAGCGCCTGGACCTGAGGTGCGGGGACCCCGGGCTCAGTCGGGTCGGGTGTCGGCTCCACCGCCGCGGAGGCAGGTGTGGCGGGCGCGGCGGAGGGATCGGCCGTCGCGACATTCTGATGGCTCACCGGCACTGCGGTGGTCGATGGATCGACACCGCAGCCGGCAGCCGTCAACGTGAGAACAGCGGCCAGGGCGAGCGTGGCGGATCGCAGGGGGAATCGTTGCACGCAGGGAGTCTAAACCCGCTTGCGGCCGACTCCTGCACAATCGTTCAGCTTCGACGCCCGTGGCACTGCTTGAATTTTTTCCCGGACCCGCAGGGACAGGGCTGGTTGCGTCCCGTGCCGGCGTACGGATCATCCTCCGCAGCGACCTCGACCTCTTGGACCGTGCTCTGCTCCGAACCATCCTCGGCGGGAGCCGAATAGTTCAGGGAACGGGGTTTCTGCTCGCCACCCTTGATGTGCAGCTTCGGTCGTTCCTCTTCGGAGACCTCGGCATCGATCGGTTCGCCGGGCCGCTCCGCCAACTCGGCGTTGCTCGGCTCACCGCGACCCTCGACGCTGCCGTTCCCGCCGGCCAGCTGGGCAGCGATATCGTCCACCGTGATCTGGGTGCCCGCGGGGCTGAGCACCGGGGCGACCTGGGGCTGCTGCACCTCGACCTGATAGACGAACCCGACGACCTCTTCCATGAACGCGTCCATCATGGCGTTGAACATGTCGCCGCCCTCGCGCTGGTATTCCACCAGGGGGTCACGCTGCGCCATGGCGCGCAGGCCGATGCCCTCCCGGAGATAATCCATCCCATAGAGGTGTTCTCGCCACTTGCGGTCCAGGACGGTCAGCATGACCTGCCGCTCCAGCTCACGCATGTTCTCATCGCCCAGCTCGCTCTCGCGCCGGTCATAGGCCGCTTGGGCGTCCTCGACGAAATCGTTCACCAGCTCCTGCTGGGTGATCTCCCGGTCCAGATAGTCATCCACCTTCAGGGTGACCGGATAGAGCGTGCCCAGTTGAGTCCAGAGCTCGTCGAGATCCCACTCTTCGGCGAAGCCCTGCGTACCCCCACGGACGTATTCCTCAACCACCCGGTCGACGGTCCCCCGCAACTGCTTCTCGACGTCTGTGCCCTCCAGCAGCTGCCGGCGGTCACCGTAGATGACGTGGCGCTGCCGGTTCATCACATCGTCGTACTTCAGGACGTTCTTGCGCATCTCGAAGTTCTGGGACTCAACCTGCTTCTGCGCCGAGGCGATCGAATCCGAGACCCGCTTGTTCTCGATCGGCTGGTCATCGGGGATCTTCAGTGCCTGCAACACCCAATCGACGATGTCGGACTTGAACAACCGCATCAGGTCATCGCCCAGCGACAGATAGAACCGTGATTCCCCAGGGTCACCCTGACGGCCGGAGCGACCACGGAGCTGGTTGTCGATCCGTCGTGACTCGTGCCGCTCGGAGCCGATCACATAGAGGCCACCGAGCTCGACGACCTCTTCGTGCTCGGTCTTGACCTGCTTCTCGAAGGCGGCAATGGTGTCCGGCCACTCCGCTTCATAGGCCTCGGCATCGGTGTTCGGGTCCAGACCCTTGTCGCGCAGCTTCTCCTGGGCGAGGAACTCGGCGTTGCCGCCCAGAATGATGTCGGTGCCTCGACCGGCCATGTTGGTCGCGACCGTGACCGCACCCTTGTGGCCTGCGCGGGCAACGATCGCCGCTTCCCGGGCGTGGTTCTTCGCGTTCAACACCTCATGCGGGATGCCGGCCTCGGTGAGCATCTCCGCCAGCACCTCGGACTTCGCGACCGATGCGGTGCCGATGAGAATCGGCTGGCCCTTTTCGTGTCGTTCCTTGACGTCGACGATGATCGCCTCGAACTTCGCCTTTTCCGTGCGATAGATCAGGTCCTTGTTGTCGATCCGGACCATCGGCTTGTTGGTCTCGATCGGCAGCACCGACAGGCCATAGATCTTCTGGAATTCCGATTCCTCGGTCTTCGCCGTGCCGGTCATGCCGGCGAGCTTGTCGTACATGCGGAAGAAGTTCTGCAGCGTGACCGTGGCCAGCGTCTGGTATTCGTCCTTGATCTCGACGTTCTCTTTGGCCTCGAGCGCCTGGTGCAGACCCTCGTTGTAGCGGCGGCCGTGCAGCGTTCGGCCGGTGTGCTCATCGACGATCAACACCTCGCCGCGCATGATCACATAGTCGCGGTCGCGCTTGAACAGCTCCTTTGCCTTGATGGAGTTGTTCAGATACGAGATCAGCGGCGTGTTCGCAGACTCATAGAGATTCTCGATGCCGAGGCGATCCTCGACGACCGAGATGCCCTGTTCCAGGATCGAGATCGTCTTCTTCTTCTCATCGACCTCATAGTGGCGGTTCTTGATCAATCGATCCGCGATCCGCGCGAACTCCGGATACCACTCATGGGTGTCCTCAGCCGGCCCGGAGATGATGAGCGGGGTCCGTGCCTCGTCGACCAGGATGGAGTCGACCTCGTCCACGATCGCGTAGTGGTGACCGCGCTGGACGAGGTCGTCGGTCGAAAGCGCCATGTTGTCGCGCAGATAGTCGAAGCCGAACTCGTTGTTGGTGCCATAGGTGATGTCGGCGGCATAGGCAGCGCGCCGTTCACCCGGGGTCATGTTGGCCAGGATGCAGCCGACGGTCAGACCCAGGAAATGATGGATGCGCCCCATCTGTTCCGATTGGGTCTCCGCCAGATAGTCATTCACCGTGACAACATGGACGCCCTTGCCCGTCAGTGCGTTGAGATAGGACGGCAGCGTCGCGACGAGGGTCTTGCCCTCACCGGTCTTCATCTCGGCGATGTTGCCGAGATGCAATGCCGCACCACCCATGAGCTGAACGTCGAAGTGTCGCTTGCCCAGCACGCGTCGGCTCGCTTCGCGAACCGTGGCGAAGGCCTCGGGCATGATGTCCTCGAGCGTCTCGCCATCGGCCAGCCGCTTCTTGAACTCCTCGGTCTGACCCCGCAGCTCCTCGTCGGTCATCTCCTCGAAATCGGGCTCGACGAGGTTGACCTGGTCCGCCACCGCCTTGAGCTTGCGAAGGATCTTGCCCTCGCCAAGACGGAGGAACTTGTCGAAAACTGCCACGGGTTCGGCTCCTGGGGTTGTGTCATGCTGCGGTGACGGCACTCTCGTCACAATCGCGGCCATCTTAGTGGCTTGTCGGGCGGACGGCGGTTCCGCTCAGCCGGGAGTCTCCGCCACGGCCGTGGCCAGGTCGGTGCTGAGGTCACCGCGTCCGGCGACCAGCACGGATTCAAGGTCGAGCCAGCGGGCCAGCTCGTGGAGTTCGGCAGCCAGTTCCCGGCTGGTGTACGCGGGGTCTGTGCCCGCCTCGGCCCACGCGCCCAGGACGAGCAGCCGTCGGGTCGTCCGGTCCGCCTTCAAATCCACCCGGGCGACAAAGCGATCGCCCAGGAGGAACGGATAGACGTAGTAGCCGTGGCGCCGCTGCGCTGCCGGCACATAGATCTCGATCCGATAATCGAAGCCGAACAGCTCGCGCAGGCGCCGGCGCTCGAAGACCAGGGAGTCGAAAGGGCTGACCAGGGCACGGGCGTGCACTTGGCGAGGCCGTCGGGCGAGATGCCACACGTACGCCGGGCGCGCCCAACCGGCCACCTGCACGGCTTCCAATTCCCCCGTGGCCACCAACGTCTCCACCGCCTCTCGGGTCTCGGCCGTCGTGAGCCGGAAATAGTCACCCAGGCAGCCGAGCGAGGCGATCCCGAGGGCCGCGGCAGCCCGGCGTACCAACACGAGATGGGCCTCGGCCGGGGTGGGCGTGGGCTGCGCTCGCACGGCTGCGGGGAGGACCCGGTCGGGCACGTCATAGCGCCGCTCGAACTGGGCATTGCGGCTCGCGGCAGTGATCTGCCCGCTCCAGAACAGCCACTCGCATGCGGTCTTCACCAACGACCAATTCCAGCCCCAGTGCTCACGCGCTCGATGCATCTCGGCACCGTCGATCTCCCGGGCGGTGCGCGGTCCTCGCTGCGCGACCTCCTCGAGCACCCGGGCCACCACCTCCGGGTGGTCGGCGGCGATGCGCCGCATGCTGCCCCAAGCCTCATCGGCAGCCCGGTCCGCCCGAAAACGCAACGCCGGCTCCAGCGTGACATCGATCAGGGAGGCTGCGTGGCCCCAATATTCGAACAGCCGTCGCGGCGCCCGGCCCGCCGCCCGGTCCACCAGATCGGTCGAATAGGCACCGAGCCGGGAGAAGAACGGCAGATAGTGCGCGCGCCGGACGACGTTGATCGAGTCGATCTGCATCTGGCCGAGCCGGGTGATGGTCGCCTGGATGTCACGCATCGTGACCGGACGCGACGGACGTGGCGTGCCGAATCCCTGAGCGGACAGCGCGATCCGGCGTGCCTGGTCGAGGCTGAGCCGACGCTGCGGGGTCGGGGTCACCCGATCTTGTCGAGCGCGTCGGTCAGCCGCTGCACGGTGCCGTCGATGTCCGCCCACTTGTCCAGTCCGAACAGCCCCATCCGGAACGTGGCGAAGTCAGCTGGCTCGTCACAGGCCAAAGGGACACCGGCGGCGGCCTGGACGCCGACCTTCGCGAGCTCGGCAGCCGTCGATCGGCCGGGGACCGGCTCGTGGCAGACCACCACCGTCGGGGAAGCGAACTCTGCTGCGGCAACCGACATGATGCCCCGCTCGGCCAGCGCTGCGCGGACCGCGGTGCCGAGCTCCCACTGGGCAGCAGTGAGTTCGGGCATCCCCCGCTCGAGCGTCTCGCGCATCACCGCGGCATTGCGCTGAAGCGTGTCGGTGGGGACAGTGGCGTGATAGGCGTGCTTGCCCTCGGCATAGCCCTCGGTGAGGAGCAGCCACCGCTTGAGATCCGCCGAGAAACTCGAGCTGGTGGTTGATTCGATGGCTGCCCGACCCGCCTCGGAGAACATGACATAGCCGGCACACGGACTGCCGCTCCAGCCCTTCTGCGGTGCACTCAGGAGCAGATCCGCACCCACCGCGGTCATGTCGGTCCACAGCGCGCCCGAGGCAACACAGTCCAAAACGAACAGGCCGCCGACCGCATGCGTGGCTTCAGCGACCGCGCGCAGATAGTCATCGCTCAGCAACATCCCCGAGGCGGTCTCGACATGGGCGGCGAAGACGAGCTCCGGCCGCTCCTGGTTGATCCGTTCCACGACCTCCGCAATCGGCGCCGGCGCCCACGGCGACGGGTTGGCGTCGGTGGTCGGGCGGGCCTTCAGCACCGTGTGGTGATCGGTGATGCTGCCGGTGTCGATGATCTGCGACCAGCGATAGGAGAAGAACCCATTGCGCAGCACCAGGCAACGCTTCCCGTGGGCAAATTGGCGAGCGACCGCCTCCATGGCGAACGATCCGCCACCGGGAACGATCGCAACGGAATGGGCGGAATAGGTCTGCTTGAGCATCCCGATGATGTCCTGCATCACGGCGACAAACCGGGCGGACATGTGGTTCAGCGCGCGGTCGGTGAAGACCACCGAGTATTCGAGCAGGCCATCGGGATCAACGTTCGGCAAGGGCAGGTGCGGCGACATGGGATCCACCCTAGAACCGACCTCTGACAACTCCGCAACGGGTTGACCTCCCCGGCGACCTGTCGCCTCAGGACCGCCAGACCGGGACCCTGCGCCGTGGACTGCCACAGCACTGGGGACAATGGGGCTCCCGACAATGACCAGGCCATGAGAGAGGCAGACATGTCCACATCCCCCCAGGCCCAAGTGGGCGTCATCGGCATGGCCGTCATGGGCAGCAACCTGGCCCGCAACATGGCGCATAAC
>JAUNUL010000095.1 GCA_030538175.1 Propionibacteriaceae bacterium
AGGGGTTCGACGGTGGTGTGTGTGGATCCTGCTCGGACGCTGCAGCAGCGGTCTCAGCGGGGTCGGACGGGTGGCTCACCGGAGGATCCGGTCAGCGATCATCGCCGTCCTCGGAGTCGTAGTCCGCGGGCCGCAGCGACAGGATCAGCAGCAGATGGGCGCGCAGGGTCTCCTCGAACTGACGGACCATGAGCTGGCCGGTGCGGGCGGTGGTGCGCCAGTGGATGGAGCGTCGTTCATCGCCCGGCTGATAGTCGCGGACGGTCGCGAACGTGACGTCGGACGACGACAGGTTCGGGGTGGCCTGGCCTTCGACGTCCTTCAGGAAGCCCAAGCGGGGCGTCTCCAGGCGGACGGTCTCGGGGTGGACGTACAGGTCGATCCGCGGCGCGATCTCGTTCGTGCGCCGGATGATCCCGATCGGGTCCGCCGCGACCGTGGTCATCGGGCCGATGCCGATGATGGCCCGGCGTGAGGTGCGGACCTGGAAGGCGTCGTCGAAGGACTCATTCGGGCCGAGGCCGGGGACCGCGAAGCGGCCCTGGGCGCGCCCGACCGCGACGTGCACCCGTCCGGGGAGGGTGCGTCGGTGGCCCGGGTTGGTGACGGTCAGGCCCCCGAGCACCTGGTCGCCGACCCGGGCGCGGGTGGTATCGAGGCGCAGGGTGCCGGCGTACGCCGCGGGGCGCAGCGTCCACAGCACCGCACCCGCCAGCGCGAGGGCGAGCCCCACCGCGAGTGCGCGGAATTCGGCCCAACCGGCCACCGACCCCAGCAGGACGCTGACCAGCAGACCCAACCCGGCCGCCCAGCCGACACCCGTCAACGGCACCCAGCGGTGGAACCCCGCGAGCGCTCGGCGAGCGATGCCGACGACGTCCGCGAGGAGACGGCGTGGGGTGTCGGCCGTGACAGAAGGGAGACGGGGAGGCGGCATGCGTCAGCCTCGGGGTCGCGGTCCGGGACCGGAGCCAGGTCCGGTCGGCGGGGTCTGCGGCGGGCGAGCCGGCTGGATCGGCTGAGCCGGCGGTCCGGGCTGTGCGGACGGGTTGGCCGGGCCGGGTTGGCCGGATGGCCCGGGTTGACCAGGCTGACCGACAGGGCCGGACGGGCCGGGCTGACCGGGTGCTGGCGGTCCGGCTTGGGCAGGCGC
Source organism: Propionibacteriaceae bacterium (assembly GCA_030538175.1). GTDB lineage: Bacteria > Actinomycetota > Actinomycetes > Propionibacteriales > Propionibacteriaceae > Enemella. The sequence goes on from JAUNUL010000095.1 coordinate 1,154, forward strand.
GCCCTGCTGGCCACGGACCAGCGGCGGACGGACAGCAGCGAGGGCGCGGCCGAGGACGTCGTTCGCGGTGACACCGGAGAACTCGGCGTCGGGGGTGAGGATCAGGCGGTGGCTCCACACCGGGAGCGCGAGTTCCCGCACGTCGTCGGGGTTCACATAGTTGCGGCCATGCGCGGCTGCCCAGACGCGACAGGCCCGGGCCATGCCGATGGAGCCACGGGTGGAGACACCGAGGGTGGTGGCCTCGTCGGAGCGGGTGGCTTCGGACAGCAACTGGATGTACTCCAACACCGACTCATCAATATGCAGCTGGCTGATCTCGTCGGCCATCTCCGCCACGGCGGTCGCCGAGATGGCGGGGGAGAGCCGCTTGGTGCGGTCCGGTTCGGCGGAGCCCGCGAGGATCTGCAGGGCGGCTTGTCGATCTGGGTACCCCACCGACGTCTTCATCAGGAACCGGTCCAACTGGGCTTCAGGGAGGCGGTACGTGCCCGCCTGCTCGATCGGGTTCTGCGTCGCGATCACCATGAACGGCCGACCCGTCGGATAGCTCTCACCGTCGACCGTGACCTGGGACTCCTCCATGACCTCCAGCAGCGCCGACTGGGTCTTCGGCGAGGCGCGGTTGATCTCGTCGGCGAGAACGATCGAATTGAGTACTGGACCGGCGTGGAACTCCCACTGTCGGGACTGTTGGTCGAACTGGGTCGAGCCGGTGATGTCCGACGGCAGCAGGTCCGGGGTGAACTGGATGCGCGCGTGCGTGCCCTGGACCGTCTGCGCCATCGCCCGCGCCAACGCGGTCTTGCCCGTGCCGGGGGCATCCTCCAGCAGCAGGTGGCCCTCCGCCAGCAGGCAGGTCAGCGCCAACCTGATCACCGGCGCCTTGCCCAACAGGGCCTGCCCAATATTGGCCGTCAGCCGCTCGAACGTCTGGGAGACCCACGCGGCGTTCTCCGGGGTTAGGGACATGGTGTTCCTTTCACTGCTGCTGACAGCTGCCGAAGTTGGGATCGACGGAATAGTTGCCGACTCTGAGGGTCCCGGGGGCGTTGCCTGACCAGTTGCCGTCGCCATTCACGGTGACGGTGCCGGACCAGCCGCCTGCCCCACCAACCCCGGGCACGGTGCATCGCACTTGGGAATTGGGGTTGTAGTTGCGCAGAGTCAATAACACGTAGTTGCACGCACCCCACGAAGCCGGACAACCGGCAGCAGCTCCACCCCGAGCCCAGCTGTAGCTGGCCGGCGGCCTCGGCTGGGTCGTCGTTGGCTGAGGTTGGGTGGTGGTTGGCCCCGGCTGAGTTGTTGTGGGTCGCGGCTGAGTCGTGGTCGCCTGCGGGAGAGTCGTCGTCGGCCGTGGCTGGGTCGAGGTGGTCGTCGGCTGGGGTCGTTGAGTCGGCATGACGCGGACGCCCCCGTTGCTCATCGTCGAACAGTTGCGATCACCTGTGGCGCCACCTTCTTGAAATGCCTGAATGCATAGGGTGCGTCTGGCCGGGTCCGGTCCAATGCTGAACGCATACCGCCCGCTTGCGTCCACGGTGCCTGTGCCATCCCCTGATAGCCGATAGTTCGTCGCACGGCCATTCGCCAGCCCCCCGCTCCAATCGCAAAGGATTGTCTGGGGCTCGCCCATGCATCGGATCGTTGGGGAGACCGGTGGTCCGTAGGGGGTGACGGTTGTAGAGATAGCTCGTCCGTTCATGACGTTGTCCGGAGAGGATCGGGCGTAGACCTCGACGGTGACGTTCTGGCCGTTGGGGAAGCCGCCGGCGCTAGTGACGAGACCTCCGCCGGAAGGGACGGTGCCGCCTTGGCCGTTGGCGCGCCACTGGTAGGTGATCTCCCCGGGTGTTGCACCGTTGCCGTCGGCTGGGTTGAAGGTCAGCCGGACCTGGTTGTTGACGCCGGTCGCGGTGGCGGTGAGCCCGGTGACCGGGCCTGGGGCGCCGGCAATGCGGAAGGGTGCGGAGGGCGGGGACCAGGGGCTGTCGCCGGCGCGGTTGCTGGCCATGACTTGGAAGGTGTGGGCTTCGGTGCTGGTGGGCAAGACGGTGACGATGTTCGGTTGGGAGCCGGTCTGGCCGGGGCCGGAGCTGGGACCGCCGGGGCCGGTGTAGATGATCTCGCCGCGGTTGTTGCGGACGTGGTAGGTGAGGGCGGTGTCACCGTTGCCGTTGGTGGCGGTCCATCCGATGTTTACGTATACGCGGCCGGGTCCGGCGTCATGTGTGACTCGTGCGCCGGGTGCGGTGGGTGCGGCAGGGGGTCCGACGGGTGTGGCGGGGGCGGACCAGGGGGACCATTCGGAGGGTTCTTCGGCGGCGGAGTGGGCGCGGACGCGGAAGGTGTACGCGGTGCCGTTGGTGAGGCCTGGCCAGGTGACGCTGTTGCCGGTGACTTGGCGTTGGGCGGCGCCGGTGGGTGGGCTGATTTCGACGGTGTACCCGGTGACCGGTGACCCCTGCGTCGTTGCCGCGGCCCAGGTGACGGTGGCTTCACCGTTGGTCGCGGTGGCTTGGGGTGCTGCTGGCGGGTTGGGGCGGACATCGGGACGGATCACGTTCGAGGGCGCCGACGGGTCGGATTCCCCAACGGCGTTCACCGCGACCACGGTGAAGGCGTAGTCACGGCCGTTGGCCAGACCGCTGATGGTGCAGGTGGTGGCGATGCCGCAGTCTTGTTGGCCGCCGGGGTGGCGCACGATGAACCCGGTGATCGGTGACCCGTTGGCGGGCCCAGCGGTCCAGGACACGGTCGCCGAACCGGCGGCCTGGCTCGCGGCACGGACGGCGGTGGGGGCCGCGGGGCGGTCTTGCACGGTGAGCCGGATGTGGCCTTGGACGTGGCGGTTGGGGTCGCCGGTGGCGTCGGCGAGTTGGTACGCGACGACGACCTGACCGTTGGAGTTCGCTGCCGGGGTCGTGGTGACCACCAGTCCGGCGGCGGTGGCGGTGCCCTGGCCGGCGGTGACCACCGGTGCACCGACCATGGTCACGGGCCGGTTCTCGGCGGCGAACGGGTTGGTCACATAGTCCGCGATGTTGACCTGCGAGGGTTGCCCGGGGCGGGCATCGGGGATGACGGCGTCACGGATGATGATCCGGGGCCGGGTGGAGGCGATCGACCGGATCTGGACCTGCCCGGCCACGGGCTCGGTCGAACCGTCGGTCACGGTGACCTCGGCGGTGCCGGTGGTCCCGGGCGGCATCCCGTCGGGTGCGCTGACCGTGAGGGTCGACCCGTTGAGTTGGACGGCAAAGCCACCGGTGACCGGGCCGAGGGTGAATCGGAGGCGCTCCATGTCACCGGGGTCGGGGTCGGTGACCATGGCGGTCAGGTTGAGCTGTTGGGGGTCCTCGAGCGGTGCGACGGTGACCTCGGTGGGCCGGAACTGTGGCGGGGTCCCGGCCTTTTCGTCGGCGGGGGTCACCTCGATCGGCAGGGTCAGCATTGCGGACAGGCCCTCGGGGTCGGCGGGTGTGGTCCCGTCGGTCACTTCGAAGCTGAGCGCGGTGTTGCCGGAGAACGTGGGCTGTGCGGTGAATTGCAGGGTGGTGTCATTGACGACGAGCTGTGAACCGTCGCTGCCGGGGCCGGTGCGGACCCGGTCCGGGGTGGTGAGCTTCGGTGACCGGCCGGCTCGGACGTCGACCCAGTCCCGCAGCGGGATCTGCAGGGTCTCCCCGGCCTTGACCCGGGCGGGGGCCTTGTCGGCCTTGAGGGCCGGGGCGAGCCGGTTGCCGGGCGGGACGATGATCGCGGCGCGGCCGGTGAGCCCGTCGCCATCGGTGATCGCATAGAGGATGACCGCGCGCTGATCGGTGACCGGGACGGTGATCTTGTCCCCGGTCACCCGGGCGCCACCCTCGGTGACGTCCAGTTTGCCGTGGCGGACATAACCATCGGGGTCGACGTCATTGGCCAGGACGTCGATCTCGATCGAGGTTTTGCCGACGATGTCGGCCGGGGCGATCACGTCATCGTGGGCGATGGGTGCCCGCAGCGGGGCATCGGCCCCGACGGTCACGGTGATGATCCCGCGGGCGGTGCCGCCCCGGCTGTCGGTGACGTCATAGAAATAGCTCTGGACGCCCTCGCGGCTGCTGGTGGTGACCACGACCGCGTCGGACTCGATCACCGCGCTGCCGGACGGGGTGGCCGAGTCGATCGGGGTGACCGAGTCCGGGACGAGGGTGAGTTCGTCACCGTCGGGATCGACATCGTTGCCCAGGACCGGGACCAGGACCTGACGACCGGGGCGGGCGTACACCTGATCCGGCATCGCCACCGGCGCTTGGTTCGTCGCGGCCGGAGGCGCGATGCCGACCCGAACATCGCCCTCGGTGCTCTGGCCAAAGCGGTCCGTCACGATGTACGACAGGGAGTCGCTGCCCGTGGCATCCGGCGCAGCGGTGAAATCGATCCAGGTCGCCCCGAGCTCGGCGGTCCCCTTGGCCGGGACACGGCCCAGACCGGTCAACGAGACCGAGTCACCATCGGGATCGACGCGATCGGTGGGGATCGGGATGCGCACGGTGTTCCCGGCGAGCACCCGTGCGACCACCGGCTGAGGCCGGGGTGGGGTGTTGGCCGCGTCACCAGCGGTGACCGTGATCGCTACTTCGGCGGAGGCCGGGTTGTCGGCTGAGTCGGTGACGGTGTACGCGAGGCGTACGACACCCGGGACCTGACCCGCGCGATAACGCACCATCCGACCCGACACGAACCCGGTCCCGCTCTCATCGCCACTGACGTGCTGGATCTCCGGGCGCAGTTCCAACGGCAGACCGGTCGGGGAGGAGTCATTCGCCAGCACCGGGATGGTCACGATGTCACCGGCCCGGACGGTGGCGGTGTCCTCGACGGTGATCGGTGGCAGGTCGTTGGCCGTGGCCGGCAGCGGCACGACGGTGACCTGGCCGTCAGCGGCACCGGACCCGTTGGAGACCGTGTAGGTGAACCGGGTCTCGCCGGCCAGCTCGGCCGGGGCCCGGACCCGCAGTTTGCTCTGGTCGACGATCTCGACACTGATCGGGGCATCCGCCGGGACGTTGACGCGTTGGATGACGAGCACCCCACCGCCGGGGTCGGTGTCATTGGCCAAGACATCGACCACCGCGACCCCGTCGGCGGACACCAACGCGATGTCGTCATCAGCGATCGGGGTCGCGTCGGGTGCTGGGGCGAACACATCAACCCGGATCGAGCTGGTGGCCTCGTGGGGGCCATCGGTGATGGCGTACTCCACCTGATACGTCCCGGGCTCATCAGCCCGGAACCGGACCATCCCCGCGGCGAGGTCGGTCTGGATCTGCTGCCCCGGGCCGGCCTCGGCCACCCGTGCCAGACGGGGCCGGGTGCCGTTGGGGTCGGTGTCGTTGAGCAGCGGCTCGATCGTGATCTCCTGGCCCTGCCAGGTGACCGCGTGGTCGGCGTTGGCGACCGGGGGCAGGTCCCCGCGCGGCTGGACATGCACGCTGAGGGTGCCCTGGGCGGTCGCGGTCCCGTCGGAGACGGTCAGGGCCACCTCGCGTACGCCGGGTGCGCCGGTGCCCAGATCACGGATCGTGACCACCCCATCGGGGCGGTGGCGGACCGACAACCCGTCCGGGGCGGTCGCGCCGGTCAGGAAAATGTCGTCACCGTTCGGGTCCAGCCACTGCGTCAGCACCGCGACACTGACTTCGTCGCCCTGGCCGACCGCGACCATCGTCGGGGTCCGCTGCGCCGGCGCGTCATTGCGCGTCGGAGGGTGCACCGACACCCGCACCGTGGTCTCCGCGGACTGGCCCTTGCCATCATCGACGCGGTAGGAAAACTCGTCATCACCCTGGGCGTCATGCGGCGTCGCGATCCGCAATGACTGTCCCCCGCGGACCTGGGTCACCGGACCGATCCGGGGGCTGCCGAGGGCGGTGGCCGTCAGCGCGTGCCCGGCCGGGGAGGAATCGTTCGCCAGCACCGGCAGGGTCGTCGCCCGCCCGGCCCGGACGCCGAACTCATCCGGGTTCGCGATCGGTGGGAGCTGCTCCCTGGGTGCCTGCTCGGGCAGGTCCTCCGCCGTTGATTCCTGCTGGTCGCTGCTCTGGCTGTCCTGGGAATCGACTTGGGACTGCACCGTCTGCCAGTTGTCAATCGTGCGGTGCTGGTCGTTGACCAACACCAACAATCCGGTCGCGACATCGTTGAGGACGATCACATCCCGGTTCACCCGGAACCGCAGCTTGCTCGCGGACTTCGTGGCATCCAGGATCGTGCGCTGATCAGCGGTGTCATCCACACAATCCCGGAGGTACGCACCCGACCCCGACCACGCGCCATACGCGCAGCCGTTGAGGAACACCGGCGCCACCGGAACACCGGGGTCCGTGCCCACCGGCCGGGCCGGAGCCTCCACCGGGGCGCCGCCACCCACGGGGGCCCACACCAACGCCGTCGGGGAGGCCACGATCACGTCCGCCGCATCGGCACCGGGCTGCTGGATCACCGCACCCGTGGCGTTCGGCAACGTTGTCGAGCCTTGGGCGGTCCGCACCGACGACCCAGCCGGATCCAAAACGACCGGGGTATCACCGACCACCGACAGCTGCACATCAGCGAAATCGGTGAGGCCGCTGATCGACCCCTTCCTCGCGGCCTTCGGGGTGCCCTTCACGGTTGTGATCCGGTGCAGGGTGCCGTCCTTGGCCAGCGCATGCACCACACCATCCACACCCACCGCCGCCAGCAGGCCCTCGGGATCTTCGAGGATGGGGGCAGTGTCGGGGCTGAAACCACTGATGGCGTCTGCCGAACTCACCCACAACTGGCCCGTGCGCGCGTGCAGAACAGCGGTGGTATCCCCGCCCTGCATCACCTCGAACTCGCCCCCGACCGAGGCCACATCACCCAACGTCAGGTTCGCCGGATCAATCGGCGCCAACGACCCCGACGCACGGTCATGCAACAACACATCATTACCGCGCTGGGTCACATCGAACTCAGTCGACGCCGTCCGCACCCCACCATCCAGACTCCGCGAGGGATAATTCAGATGCGCCGCCAAATGGAGTTGTTCGTTGGTGACCCAGACCCCGCCGTCATTCAGGCTCACCTCGGCCGCAGGCACACCCCGGTGCGTCACAGCCAACGTCGCCACCATGGCCACAACCGCCAACAGCACCACCGGCCCAAGCCAACGACGTGTCCGCACGGCCACCATGAGCACGCTCCATCCCCCGGAATAGGAACAAAATGGAAGGTTCCTATTCCGGGAGATATTAATGAGAACTAAGGACCCCGGCTTCTCGAATCTCACGGACTGGCTGCCGTGAGATTTGTCTACATTTCGCAGCGGCGCATCCGATGGGATCCATCAATGGAGATCAGGAAATTTGTCCCTCGCTCGGGTGTCTGGAATCACACCGGCGGAGCGTTCTGGCTGCCTGCTGGATCCTGACTGGCTGCTGAGTCCTGACTGGCTGGTGGGTGTGGATTTCTGGGCGCGTTGGACGGCTTGGCGTGCCCGGTTGATGAGGTCGGTGGCTTGTTGGGCTGGGGTCCGTGGAGGTTGAGGTGTTGGTGGGCTGGTGCCGGGGTCGGCGGCATACGTCCCGTAGGGGGTGACCCAGAAGACTTGTCGGGCGGGGGTGGTCCAGCGGAAGGTGCCGTTGCGGACTTGGTCAAGCTGGCAGGTGGTGTGGGTTTTCCACCGGTGGGCTCGGCGGTCCAAGGGCCCGAGGTTGGGTTCGGTCGTTGGTCCGTCGGGCAGGGGGATGGTGTGGTCCAGATCCACGTGCCGGCCGTTCGAGGCTCTGGTGGAGAACGGGACAGCCACGGTGGGGTTGCGGAACTCGACCCGTTCCCGCATCCCGGGTGGTGGCACAGTGGAGGTTGACACGGTGACGGCCATCGGGTCGATGACGGGTTTTACCGTGACCTTGCCGCAGCCAGCGAGCAGGGTGGTGAGGTGGGAGCGTGCCAGGGCCCCCAGGCGGGGTTGGTCCCCTCCGGCCCCGTGGGCGAGGTCGGCGGGGTTCACGTGCACCACCAGCGTCACCGCCCGGGACGGTCCGGCGGGCCCAGCAACAGGTGTGGGGTCGAGAACGGGTGCCGGGTCGAAGGCAGGTGCCGGGTCGAAG
>JAUNUL010000096.1 GCA_030538175.1 Propionibacteriaceae bacterium
TCCCCACGGCCCTGGACCTCCCAGGTGTCGGGGCGCTCGGTGTTGTTGACCCGCAGGGAGACGTTGCCGATCAGCTCGGAGTCGAGGCGGGCCTTGACCAGACGGGCCGTGAGGTTCTTGCCGGACTTGCCAGCGAGCGGTGAGGTGTTGATGCCGATCGTCATGGAGATCGACGGCTCGTCGACGCTGATCAGCGGCAGGGGCTTCGGGTTGTTCGGGTCGGACAGGGTCTCGCCGATCGTGATGTCGGGGATGCCCGCGATCGCCACGATGTCGCCCGGGCCAGCGGATTCGGCCGGCTTGCGCTCCAGCGCCTCGGTCATCAGCAGCTCGGAGAGCTTGACGGTGCGGATGGTCCCGTCAGCGCGGCACCAGGCGACGTTCTGGCCGCGATGGAGGGTGCCGGCGACGATGCGGCACAGGGCCAGTCGGCCGAGGTAGGGGGAGGCGTCGAGGTTGGTGACGTGTGCCTGCAGCGTCGCCCCTTCTTCGTACGCCGGCGCCGGGATCGTGGCCATCAAGGTTTCGAACAGCGGCTCGAGGTTCTCCGAGTCCGGCATTTCTCCGTTGGCCGGCTTGGTGAGGGAGGCGCGGCCGGCCTTGCCGGAGGCGTACACGACCGGGAAATCGAGCACGGAATCGTCGAACGACTCGTCCAACAGGTCCATGAACAGGTCGTAGGTCTCGTCGACCACCTCATCGATGCGGGCATCGGGACGGTCGACCTTGTTCACCACAAGGATGATCGGCAGCTTCTTGTGCAGCGCCTTGCGCAACACGAAGCGGGTCTGGGGGAGTGGGCCCTCGGAGGAATCGACGAGCAGGATGACGCCGTCGACCATCTCCAGACCGCGCTCGACCTCACCACCGAAGTCGGCGTGGCCCGGGGTGTCGATGATGTTGATCGTCACGGGCTGGCCGTTGATGACGTGTTGCACGGCCGTGTTCTTGGCCAGGATCGTGATGCCCTTTTCGCGCTCCAGGTCCATCGAGTCCATGACGCGGTTGTCGACCGCGGACCCTTCCCGGAAGGCGCCGGACTGCCACAACATGGCGTCGACGAGGGTGGTCTTGCCGTGGTCAACGTGGGCGACGATGGCGACATTCCGCAGGTCCGAACGGACGGGCATAAGTGTTTTCTTCCTTGTGGACGACGTCCGGAGTCTAGAGGAAATTGTGGGGGTTCCCGCACCGTCTGGGCTGCCCCACCGCGAGCCTCGAGTCTTCGTTCACCACCACTTGTGCCAGAAGCTACGCCCCGGATTGCCCCGTGGACGTTGCGCGGGGTACCCAGTTCGGGTCCATCAAGGACGAGGCTGGTGCACTTGATCCTTGGTTGGTGATGCTGCGCCGAATTGCAACGACGATGACGGAGAAAATAAAAAACTGGCGAGCGTCGTAGTAGTCGCCTGAAAACATTGAAACTGTAAAATACAGCAGGAGTATGCTGTTGGCGATGGTCGCAAGCGTGCTTTCGAATGACCTTTTCATCGAGAAAAGCCATTGCAGCAAAATGAGGGCGAACAGAACGATCCCGAATAGGCCGAGTTCTGCCGCTATCTGAAGGACGAGGTTGTGTGGGTATGTGAGCCCTGTTGTGGCCGAAGCTTGGGTTTCAAAGCTAAACAGGCCCCATCCGAATATGGGTTTTTCTTTGAATAGCTGGATGGCGATGTCGGTGATTCCGTCTCGGCCGGACGTATAACGTTCGTTGATTGTTAGATCGATCACCCGCAGCTGGATTACCGGCATTAATCTCTCCCGGAACAGGTATGCTGCGCCAATCAAGGAGATCGTCGTCAGCACGGCAATGCCAACGCCTTTAGGTCGAACGCGAACAGCGCGGAGCATTGGTACCAGTGCTACGAGTCCCACGGACAGTCCCAGCATGGCGCCTCTAGACCCCGACAGGATCGTGGCAGCAACCATGATGGGCAGTGCGCCAATCCAGAGCAGGCGAGTCGGCTTATTGGTCAGCACCAAGTACAGCGCAGCAACGGCACCCACGCCTGTGACTCGGCCGAAGACGTTAGGCCCGCCGCCGAAGGCGGATATTCGACTTCCCTCGCCAAGAAGAATTCCGGCGATAGCGAAGATTATTCCAGCGATTGCGGAAGCTTGGACGAATAGTGAGGCGAATCTTATCGGGTCAAGTCGAGCCAAGAAGATGGCCATCAATACAATAAGCAGCAAGGTGAGCATCTCGCTGGTGTTAGCTGCTACTTGGAGAGTTAGTTCTCCGCGCAGGGAGCTAGCCAATGCCCATGCGAAAAACGGGAGAGGGAAAATAAGTTGAGTAGATAGCTTCCTCGGCTGGCCTCTGAATGCATGCATTGCCAGCATTCCAAGGCCGATGAGTGCAAATTGAATTTCGCTGATCCCCAGGGAAATGGCGCCGCCCGTTAAACGCTCGAGGCTGAATCGCCCACCGAGTACCAGCAAGAAGAACGAGATGGTGACGAAGTCGAACGTGCGGCTAAGGTCCCGTTGTCGATCAGTTCGTATTCGTCCCATGTTCTCTGTGCTCCATCTCAGCGCTCGGGGAGATCTCGAGCGAGGGTTCTGGCGGTGTTTGCGCTGGGTCCACGCGTGATTTGCGTGTCTGCAACCGTTCAAAACCCCTCAGTTCGGGGCGCTGGCGACGGCAGATCTCCTGACTCTAGCTGCCATTCTTGAGGAATCGCTGAACTTGAGAGGGGCAGCAGTGAGGTGCTGGCACCTCGAGGGGACGATCTCGGACGAGGGACCGGTTCACGTCGCGCGGCATGAATTCTGCGCCCCTGATCGACGTACCAAGCTGGAGAAGAATCGCGGGAGCCCACACCGTCTAGGATTGGACTCCCCAGCACTAGGAGCGCAGGTCTCATGAGCACCAATCCGGGTGAGCCCACCCCGCAGGAATGGCCCACGTATCCGGGCCTGCCCGGAGATCCGGGACGCTTGTCCGAGCCACGTCCCTATGTCGAGCCGGAACCAGCGGCAGAGACCTATCAACCGTATCCCCAGCCACCGGCTGGGCTCCCGCACCAACAGATGCAGCCCCACCAGGCGCCCTATCAACAGCAGAGTCAGAACTCCACGTGGCTGCAGAACAAGTGGACGTGGATCATCGTCGGTGTCATCGGGGTCTTCTTCATCACCGGCATGGCCAGTGGTGAATTCCGTATCGCCCCTCTGATCTTCGCCGTGGTCATCTGGCAGATCCTGCGACACCGCCGAAAGACCTGAAACGGTTGGGCCGCAGTGCGACCCAGTCTGGGGTGCCGCTCGGTCAGAGAGGCCAGATCACGACGGCCAAGAAGCCTCTGAGCCTTGGAACTCCGGCATCGTAGCCGAACCTTCCGCCGCGATCCCGCTGCGACGGAAGACCACGAGAACGGTGTCGATGAGGATACGGAGGTCAAGTGCCAGCGACCTGCTATCGACGTATTCCACGTCGGCCGCGAACCGTTCATCCCAATCCAGATGATTGCGACCACGGACCTGAGCGAGGCCGGTCACGCCGGGGCGGACTTCGTGGCGGCGTGCTTGCGTTGGCGAATAGAGCTCTAGATAATGCGGCAATAAGGGCCGAGGGCCCACGAGGCTCATGTCGCCCTTCAGCACGTTCCACAGCGAGGGCAGTTCGTCGAGACTGGTCGCCCGCAAGGCTCGGCCCAGGGAGGTGAGGCGTTCTGCGTCCGTCTTTCGCTCAGGGGTCTCTGGCAGCATGGTTCGAAACTTCAGAAGTTCGAACAACTCTCCGCCCTTCCCGGGACGTTGCTGCCGAAAGAGCACAGGGCGACCGTGATAGCGAAGCACAGCCGCTGCCACGCCGACTTGGATCGGCGCTGTGACGATCAGACCGACAGCACTTGCCGCGATATCGATGCCTCGCTTGATGGCGTCATATCGCTTGGTCACGCCTTGCTCCGCAGAAAAGTGCTGATGGCCGTCTCGATGCGTCCCCAAGATTCCTGTGTCAGGGCGGATCCGCTGGGCAGGGAGAGCCCTTGTGCGAACAGGGCGTCCGAGACCGGCTTGGCTGGCAGGTATCGGGGAGCATCGCGGAAGACCGGCTGCAGGTGCATGGGCTTCCACAGGGGGCGGGCTTCGATATTGGCCTCCGTGAGAGCTGCCATCAGCTCACTGCTGGTCCAGCCGGCTTCGTCGGCATCCACCAGGATGGAGGTCAGCCAGAAGTTGTCGACGGTATCGCCGCCATCGCTGCCGTCCGGCTGGCCGAACATGCGGACACCCGGCACTCCCTGGAACAACTCGCGATACCGGATCCGCGTCGCTCGTCGATGGTCGATCATCTCGTCGAGCCGCGCCAGCTGTGCCCGACCGAGGGCAGCCAGGAGGTTGGACATCCGGTAGTTGTAGCCGATCTCCGTGTGCTCGTAGTGCACAGCTGGCTGCCGGGCCTGGGTCGCGAGATAGCGCGTCCGGGCGGCGACATCACCGTCGTCGGTGAGGAGTGCTCCGCCACCTGAGGTGGTCATGATCTTGTTGCCGTTGAATGAAACAGCCGCCAGCTCGCCGAAGCTGGGTGCCGGGCGGCCGTGTCGGGTGGCGCCAAGGGATTCCGCGGCGTCAGAGAGCACAGGCAGGCCATGAGCATCAGCGACGGTCTGGATCTCGTCATGGGCAGCGACTTTGCCGAGGAGATCCACCGGCACGATGGCGCTCACATTGCGACCTTGGGCGCGCTCGCCGGCGATCGCGCTCTCGATCAGCGCGGCGTTGATGTTGCCGTCCTCATGACAGTCCACGAACACGGGCTGTGCACCGGCATAGGTGATCGCATTCGCAGTCGCCGCAAAGGTCATGGTTGCCGTGATGACGACGTCACCGGGTTTGACACCGAGGTCGAGCAGTCCCAAGTGCAGGGCGGCAGTGCCGGAGGACAGTGCCACAGCGTGGCCTCGACCGCATCGTTCGGCCAACTCCTGTTCGAAGGCGTCAACCTCTGGGCCCAGCGGTGCCACCCAGCCAGATCGGATCGCGCGCACGACTGCGTCCTCTTCGGCTTGGGTCACGTCGGGCGGGGACAGGAAAATTCGTTCACTCATCACGCGCAGAGTATCGCACCGCGGCCGTCCCGCAGCGCGATCGGACAACGGGCTAGGACGACAGGCCGAGCCGGCGTTTCCAGAGCTGTTTGAGATCTCTTGCCGGTTCTTTTTCGGTAGCTTCGGCTAGGCCGTGTGGATCGTGCTCTTCCTTGATCCGCAGCAGCGGACGGTTGCCGAAATGGAACAGAACGGTCATCGCCGCGATGACGAGGGTTGCCGTGACGATGGCATAGAGCTCACCGCGAAGTGCCGAGAGGACCTGAGTCATGAAGGCGATCGAGACGCCGCTCCACAAGGGCGAGGTGGTCCCCTTGTGCACCAACCACAGTTGGATGAGTCCCAGGACGAAGAAGAGGCCGAAAACGCCGAAGTAGCCAGCGTTCATGTACGCCTCCATGGACAGGGAGAAGCCGTACGCCGACCCCTCGCCGCCGTCCGTGCGGCCCAAGAACGCCTCCACGAACCATTCCGACAGGAGTCCTGCCTCTGTGGGGCGGGTTCTGGTCAACGCGCTCAGCCAGGAGTGCTCGGGATAGAGATGTCCATTGGCGATCCATTGGTACATATAGGTATCAACAAAGAGCGTTGACCCTTGGTTGAGCACCGTTGAAATGGAGAGGTCGGTGCTCTCTCCGCCACGCGTCTGGAAGATTGCTGTTCCCGCGAGCAACCCCACCAGGCCGGTGGCGACGAACCCGAGAATCGCGCCCCGGCTGCGGCGCCGACCGGCAACCTGCATGCCGAGGACGAAGGCAATCAACAGGAAGTCACGTTCTGTCGTGGCCAGGCAATAGAGGAGAAAGCTGCCCCAGGCAGCGATAACGATGCGTCGCGACATTCCGCGGGCAGTCCACGCGGCCGAGGACCAACTGAGGGCAATGACTGTCACCAGCAAATACTGGTAGTGCAGCGGGCCGGCAGCGCTGATGGCGGCGAGCTTGTTCTGGCTCACACCGGTGAGGAACACCCGGCCACCGATCAGCGTGCCATAGACCGTGAGCCCCAGCATCAGCCATTCGTACGTCCAGGATTTCCAGGGCGTACTCCAGCGTGTCTGTTGATCCGGGTCATCTTTCCGTGGTCGCAGAGCGTTCCAGACCACGTCGGCAACGAACCAGCCGAAGATGGCGATGGTAAACCCCATCAGGGCATCGGGAATCCACTCCACGACGATGCCCGAATAGATGTCGTCGAGGTCTGCGTAATAGATGATCGCCGGGCCGAATGAGAAATAGATGTAGTAGACCGCTCCGAAGCCCAACACACTGGGCACGCCCCGGCGCAGCAGCAACGCCAACGCCAGCGCCCCGGCGATGACGAAGGTGATGGGGATCTCATGCATGACTTTCCTCCCCCCGACGGTTGGCAATCCGAACCAGCCCGGCGACTCGAACAACCGCCACGGCGAGGCTAGCCGCGAGAGTAGCCAACCCTGCGCCGAACAGGCCGAGGTGGCTCACGGCAGTGACGGACAATATCACCGATGCCACCGTCCCTGCCCCGGCTGCAACCATTTGGGTGACGAAGGCGCGTTCCACGACCAAGGCCATGTCCCACATCCAGGACACCGCTCCGATGGCCCAACCGACTGCGATCAAGAGCAAAGTGGGCCGGTGGACGTAACCCGGACCATAGAGCCAGGTGATCACCGGTTCTCCCCATAACCAGACGACGCCGACGGCAACAGTGCTCATGGCGGCCATCGCCAAGGTGAGCCGTCTGATGCGGCGGTTCATGGCCTTGCGCCCGTGTTTGCGGAGCACCTGCACAGTTTGCGGCAGCCCATGCTGCACCACGGCACTCACGACCGTGTTGCCAGCGATCAAGAGGTAGGCCATGGCGCTGAAGATGCCGACGCTGGCCAGGCTGTCGGTCCGCTCCAGGACAAAACGCGGCGCCGCCTGCGTCGCGGAGTTGAGAAAGCCTGCGATTCCCAACGGTGCGGCCAGCAACGCAAGTCGCCCAAGGGATCGTGGTGTCGCGTGAAAGCCCGCCGAACGCCTGCCCGCCTTGGCTGTATCGCGGAGGGCCCGGCGGCCCACCACAAAAGCGCAGGTTGCCGCTGCGAGCGAGCCGACAATTGACAGGGCGAGGGCGTACACCGGTGGCCAGAACAGCAGCCCCAGCGCAAAGAGACCGAGGGAGACCACGCCGTTGACGATGTTGTACGCACCGATCGCCCAGACCCTGCCTGCAGCCTGAGCCGGTGCGAGATAGATGTCGGAGATCAGGTCGACGGCCTTGACCAGGGCGACGATGACGAAAATGGTTGTGAGGGACTGGTTGATCAGCCCGAAGACGACAACGATGGCCAGGGCCGTGGCGCTGGTGATGACCCGCAGCAGCAAGTACTCGCGCCACGCATCGGTTTCCCGCTCGTCGGAGACATAGACCTGCCGCAGGGACAGGGCGAAGAAGATGAAGAAAGGCGCCGTGACTGCCATGGCATAGGCATAGGCACCTAGCTCATCAGGGGAGGTAGCGCGGGCGAACAGAATCAATATCAGCCACTGGGTGACTGAATAGATGGCTGACCCACCAGCCACCAGACCTACTTGCACGAGCCCCGCAAGCCGTTTGGACCACGGTCCCATCAACGGGCAATCAGTTCCTGCAGGCGGTCCTGCCAGGCCTCGATGTTCGGCTCCAAAGCCTCCGCGGTGAACGGTCGGCTGCGCTCCAGGCACTCGTTGGCAGCCTGGAGTCTGGCCTCTTCATCGGTCAACAGCCTGGTGATCGCATCAGCCAGGGGCGCCACTTCGCCGCTGGGCACCAACAGGTGGCGAGGCAGGAGCTCGGGGATCCCCGCCACTTCGGTCCCGACGCACGCCGTGCCCAGGGACATGGCTTCGAGCAAGGCTCGGGGGAGGCCCTCGACCAAGGACGGCATCGCGAAGACATGGGCGCTGCGTAGCACTGCCGATACCTCACCCCAGCCGTCGAGGAAGTCGACGAACTCGACGCAGTCGCGGAGATCCAGCTCATCGACCAAATCCACGAGCTGCCCGCGGCAGGCGCCATTTCCCACCAGGACCAGGGTTGCGCCCGGAACTTTCTCCCGGATCGTCAGCATGGCCCTGATGAGGAAGTCATGCCCCTTGTACATGACCTCCTGGGTGCCGATGGCGACGATGCGCCCCGGCACGAAGGACGGGGTGGGCACCGTGTCCAAGGCCTCAACGGCTGCGTCGGTATACCAGAACTGTCGCGAGGAATCAGCCGCGCCGTACTTGGACTGGAGAAAGGCCTGGGTGGGATACCTCACGGCAGCGGCCTGGCGAACTGCGAGTTGGGACATCTTCGTGGCGAGCCACTTGATGAGTTGCCGATGGCGGGCGCTGGAGGAGCTGGAGATGGAATCCACGATGTCCCCGACGAAGTGCACTGCCGCAGGAGTGCCGGTCAGCCTGGCAGCGAACACCGCGAGGTTGCCGACCAGCCCCGGGCACTTGGCCACGACCAAGTCGACTTCCCGCGCGATCCGCAGCGCCTTCATGAACAATAAGGGCAGCTTGAGCGCATTGGTGCCTGCGATGCCCTTGTAGTAGGGCAGCCCGATCACGGTTCCGTCGATCACGTGCGGAGCCACCTCGTCATCGGACGGCTTCAGCCGAGCACACAGGACGGCCTCATGGCCGGCGGGCCCGAGCTCCTGCCAGTGTCGGTCCTCAAGGCGTCGGTTCGTCGAGACGACGTCCCCGTCCGACCTGCGAAAGACTCGGTCCTCGACAAAGATGGCAAAGCGTCCCATGGTTCCTCTTCACGCGCCTGTTGCGATGTCGATGACGCGGTTCACGCAGTCCGACAGTTCAAAGTTCTGTTCAATATGGCTGCGGGCCACGGCCCCGCGAGCATCGAGCGAACCCTTGACCCACGTCTCATGGGCGGATTCCAGCGCGGCGCCCAAAGCCGTCGCGTCCCCGGTCGGGAATACCCATCCGGACCCTTCAACCACGATCTCCGGCAAAGCTCCGGCATCCGAGGTGACGGACGGGACCCCCATCGCCGCAGCCTCGCCTGCCGCCCCGTGATTCTCTGACAGTGATGGGCTCACACTGAGATCTGCCGCGACATAGGCGGTGCGCACGTCAGCCACGGTGTCGATCCAGATGACGGAGTCCTCAAGGCCCAGCTCGACGCTCTGCCGCATCAGCATGGCGCGGTGCTCTTCACCGGCCGTGTCGAAGCCGGAACCGACCA
>JAUNUL010000097.1:0-835 GCA_030538175.1 Propionibacteriaceae bacterium
GCTCCTGCAACAGTGGTGGGCCGACCAGAACTGACGCACGGTCCCTGAGGACCTGGGGGTGCCCGGACGGCGCCCCCCGGGGGGTGAGGATTCGGGGTCGCTGGATGCGCGGCCCCCCGCAAGGGTTGAATGGATCCATGCTGATCGTCACCACCAACGGCATTCCGGGCTATCGCGTCGAGGCCGTCCTCGGCGAAGTCATGGGACTGACCGTGCGGAGCACCAACTTCGGTTCCAACATCGCCGCCGGCCTGCGGAGTCTCGGCGGCGGAGAACACCCCGAGCTGACCAACGTGGTCTATGAGAGTCGCAACGAAGTGATGAGTCGGCTCTGGGCCGAATGCCTGCGCCGCGGCGGCAATGCCGTGGTGGGGATGCGATTCAACACCGGTGAGCTGGGGAAGAACGTCACCGAGGTCTATGCCTATGGCACCGCGGTCGTCGTGACGCCGATTCCCGACGGTGAACCCGGATCGACCCCACAGTCGAGCGCGCGGGCCGCAGCTGCCAACCCGGGGCCCGGGAACTGGCCGCGGATGGAGCAGGGGATGCGCCCGGATCAGGGCTTCGGGACGCCCCCGCCGGCGCCGGACTTCGGTGCGGGGCATCGTCCCCAGGCGGGCCAGGAGCAGCAGCCGGGCGACACCGGTCACCGGCCCCACGAAGCACCGGATCAGCCGGGGACGCAGGTCGATCGCGCGCCGACCGACTATCCGGTCGAGGGGGCAGGCGAGACGGAGAGCAGCGAGCCCGGCGAGACGCCCCTGGACGATGCCCCCACCAACCAGTTCCCCCGCCCCAACGCGGAGCCACACCAAGCCCCGCACCACCAGAC
>JAUNUL010000097.1:845-5432 GCA_030538175.1 Propionibacteriaceae bacterium
CTCCGGGCCAGCCGTCACCGGG
Organism: Propionibacteriaceae bacterium; assembly: GCA_030538175.1. Lineage (GTDB taxonomy): Bacteria > Actinomycetota > Actinomycetes > Propionibacteriales > Propionibacteriaceae > Enemella. The sequence goes on from JAUNUL010000097.1 coordinate 868, forward strand.
TCAGGCTCCGCGGGCGATGCGCCCCCAGGATCAGCGACCGAACGCCGAGGATTCCTGGCTGGACCTGAACAACTAGTCCTCAGGCCGTTTCGGCCGCGACCTTCGTGACTGCCTGCGGGTCGAAGTCCGTCCCGCGATCGAAGGTGGCGGAGCCGATCCGGCTCGTCCGCAGCCAGAAGACCACGCCCACCCCGATCAGCAGGGCGCCGAGGGCGATGAACCCGATCAGCGTGTGCCCGTCGGCCGGGAAGAGCAGCGCCACCAGCGCGGCCGCGGCGACGAAGCAGGCGTTGAAGATCATGTCGTACAACGTGAACACCCGACCCTTCACGTTGCCATCGACATGGGCCTGGACGAGCGTGTCGACGCAGATCTTCAGCGCCTGTGAGCCAAGCCCGAGGCCGAACCCGGCGGCCACGAGCGTGGGCAGGGTGAAGATCGATCCGGGCACGATCTGCAGGACGCCCGCGCCGATCAACAACAGGATCATCGTGCGGCGTACGCCCAGTCGGCGCGCCAGTGGTGGCACCAGGATCGCGGAGGCGATGAAACCGGCCCCGGTGGCACCGGCCCACAGCGCGATCTCACGCATCGCGGAATCGATGTCCTCGACGTCGTGGAACCAATTGCGGAACAGCAGGATCGTGGCGACCTGGGTCATGCCATAGAGGATCCGTTGGGCGCCGATCGTCACCAGACCGATCGCAGCCGGCCGGCGTACGCGCAGATGGGCGACCGCATCCAGCAGGCCGTCGAGCACGTCGCGCGGCTTGGGAATGGGCGCCGAGGCCTCCTCGCGGTCCGGGCCGAGTGCCCGCAGCGGGATCGCAAGGGACAGCCCGACCGTGATCGCGAAGCCGATCGCGGCGGTCAGGAAGATCAGGGCATCGGCCTGATAGGTCTCCATCCGGGTGCTCGCGCCGAAGCGGATGCCGGTCGCGGTCGCGGCCCCGATGAGGACGCCAGCCGGACCGATCGTCGGCATCACCGAGGAAGCGATGAGGTATTCGTTCTTGTCGACCGTGTGTGGCAGGGCCGCAGACAGACCGGCCATCAGATAGCGATTGAGGCTCATCGCGACGAGCACGCCGCCATAGAACAGCCACATCGTCCAGTGGTCGCGCAGCCCGGGGTTGAGCACGAGCGCGCCCAGCATCAGGGCGATGAGCACGCGGACGATATCGGTGACCACCGCCACCTGGCGACGGTTGAAGTGGTCCAAGGTGAACGACACGAAGGGGCCGACGATCGAGAAGGGCAACAGCGTGATCGCCAACACGAGCGCGATCGAGGCGGCATCGGGTTGTTCCTGGGGTGAGAACAGCACATAGGCCGCCATCCCGACCTGCAGCAGGCCATCGGAGGCCTGCGTGCCGATGCGGACCGCGACGAGCTGGCGGAACAACTTATGGCGCCAGAGGCGCTTCAGGCCTCGGAAGAACTCCATCTGACCCCCTGGCTAGGACCAGCCCAGCCTAGTTGACCTCTCCGACACGACCCGTGCTCGTGCGCAGCAGTGGAACCGGGTGTCGTGCGGACAGCCGCGTCACCAGCCGCCGCCGCCACCGCCACCCATGCCACCACCGGACCTGCCGCCGCCGCGGGACCCACCGGAACTCCAGCCGCCTCCGCTCCCGCGGGAGCCGCTGCCCCGGGACCCACCGCCGTCGTTGTCGCCGCTGGTCATCGCCGACAGGGCATCGCCCATGACCTCGCCGAATCCGCGGAAACCACGGCCGACCGCTGCGTTGGAGTCCCCGATGAACCGGAAGCCGCCCATCCGGTCGGTGTCGCGGTGCTGGTAGCCGTGATCGAGTGTGCGCACGATCTCCCCGAGTGGCAGGGCGCCCAGGTCGGGCACCCAGGCGTGCGCGTCCGGCAGCACGCGCTGGTGTTCACCGAGCACGGCGGTCCAGGACTTCTCGAGGCCGAAGATCACGGCATAGGGCAGCAGCGGTTCATAGATCTTCACCAGCCCGGCGTGGTCCTCCCGGCCGACGATCGGGGAGCTCTCCACCCCCTGCAGCCACGCGATCCGGTTGGCCTCGGACATCGCGATGAAGTGGCGCAGTCCGAGCAGGTGGTGCCGGACGCGATGCCCCTCGGCGGTCAGGGGACCGAAGGCCGGCGTCCGATAGAGGGCCGCGATCACCAGCAGCATCCCGATCACGCCGGAGGCCAGCGCCCACCAGAAGTCGTTCCCGCGGGGCTGGATGGCGTACATCCCCAAACCGCCGGCCACCAGGAACATGAACACGGCGAACCCGAACCACTGGGGCCGATCGGGTGCGGGCTTGCGCCACCCGCCATCGGTCACGAGGCGGGCCTGTCGTTCGGCCAGTTCGGAGGCCGTGATCGCGTCGGGGGTGACGCCGAGGCCGAGCCCGAAGTACCCCTTCATCAGCGTCTGCAGCAGCGGATCCTCGATCGCGTCGAAGTCGGCGCGCGGGATGCTCAGGGTGCGACGCAGGCGGCGCCGGGCGAGCAGGCCGAGTGGCCGGGCTGGACCGTCCGGGCGCGGTTCGGCTGGGTCGCTGGCCCGCAGGTGCAGTACGCCGGCCGCCGCGAAATCGAGCAGCTGGGCGGTCGGTCCCTTCTCGGGTCGGCCCATGATGTCGGCTGCGGCCAGAGCGGGTACGCCGCGCGGCGGCTGGTATTCGGTGACCAGCACGTCGGGTCGGCTGACCCCGCGGGCCCGGAGATAGCGGGCGAGGTTGATGAGGTACGCCAACCCGCCGACCCCGGGCAGGATGAACAGCCACCACGGCACGGCACCGCGGGTCGGGGTGTACGCGACCGGGAACGTCCCGGGGTTGAAGCCGACGGCCAGGGTCAGCCCGGAGCGCCGGTCCACGTTGGTCGTCGAACCGGTGAACACCGTGGCGTGATCGGTGGTCCGGCGGGTCACCTCACACCGGTTGGTCGCGCCCTCCGGACCCCAATAGCAGGCTGCATCGCCGCTCAGACTGGTGGCGTACTCCACCGGGACGTGGAGGTTCGCCGTCACGCGGTCGAACGGCACCTCCCACCCGGAGCCGTTGGCGTCCAGATAGATCTCCTGGGCGGTGCCGTCAGGGGTATTCAGGGCGACATCGCCGAGGCGATAACGGATCTCGAACAGCTGGGGGCCCCGGGAGAGATAGGTTTCCGGGTCGCCGATCCGCAGGAGCACGACATCCTTCTCGTCGGTCCGGACGAACGGCTGCTCCGCGAGCTGGCGCTGGGGGTCGGGGCCGAACTGTCGGTCCGCTCCGGGCCTGAACCACTGGGTGCTGACATCACCGGTGACGCTCAACTCGGTCAGGGTGTTGCGGTGATCCTGATAACGCAACGGGATCGCCCGCAGAATGCCCCGATTGATGCCAGAGCCGGGGATATCGGCCACGATCCGCTCGGTGACCAGCACATCGGTCGTCCCGTCGTTCTGGGGATCGACGACATAGTCCGCCTCGAACGAGGTGATCCGGAACTGGTTGGTCGGCGCGCTCGCCTGGGACATCCGGGCCAGTGCGTGCGGGATCGTCGCCACCAGCAGCACGGCAAGCATGATCAGGGGATAGGCGATCCACCGGGTCCATGTTCGCAACACGTCGCCACCCTAGGTGGGAGTGAGCCCATGGGGGGTTGGACCAGCACGGCAGTCGCAACCGACGGGCAAGCGGTGGCAGACTGATCCGCTGAACGGGATCACCAGGAGGAGTGCGGTGAGCGACGAGCAACGGGACCCGGTGCTGGGCGCCGAAGAAGGGCTCGTGCCCGCGCGGGAGGGTGCCCGCGTCGCCACAGGGTCGGCGGGTGACCCGCATCCGATCGTGTACAACCACTACGGCCCCCACCGCAACGGCCTGCCGCCAGTGCGGAAATATCTCGCCGAGCTGTGGCAGCGGCGGGAATTCGCCTTCGAGCTGTCGCGCTCCAACATGCGGGCTTCGAGCTCGGACACGTTCTTCGGCCAGCTGTGGCTGGTGCTGAACCCGTTGCTGATGGCCTTGGTCTATTTCCTGCTGGTCGCGATCCTGTCCGGCCGGGCCACCGCGAACCCGCTCTATTTCGCCCACCTGACGACGAACCTGTTCGTGTTCACGTTCATCACCACGTGTGCGAACGCGGGCGCCACGTCGGTGACAACGGCGGGCAAGATGATCCTGAACACGGCCTTCCCGCGCCTGTTGATCCCGCTCGGGGCCGTGCACACGGCGTTCTTCCGGTTCCTGCCGACGTTGCCCGTGACGCTCCTGATCTTCCTGCTGACCCCGCTTTTCGGTGACGCTCACATCAGGTGGGGCCCACAACAACTGTTGGCGGTCTTCTTCCTGGTGCTGATGGTGTTGTTCGGCGCCGGTCTCGCTGCGTTCTTCGCCACGATGCAGGTGTATTTCCGCGATACCAACAACTTCCTGCCCTATTTCATCCGGATCTGGACCTATCTGTCACCGATCCTGTGGACCGCCGGGATGCTGCGGGAAAAGGCCGATTCGGTGCTGACGATCGCCCAGCTCAACCCGGCGTACCACCTCCTCGGGGGGTACAGCCAACTCATCATGGGCGGCGGGATCCCACCGCTC
>JAUNUL010000097.1:5442-9249 GCA_030538175.1 Propionibacteriaceae bacterium
CGCCGCGGCCTGGGGTGTGGGGGTGTTCTTGCTCGGTTCACTGATCTTCATGACGAGGGAGCGTGAGTTCGCTGTCCGGATCTTCTGACCACGAGGGTGGGCGTACGCGGAGTGAGCAGGCAGGCGGCCGCTCGCGCACGACTCGGGATGGGTATGTCCTGGAACCCGACCGCACCGACCTCGCCGTGCGGGTGCATGACCTCAAGATCACCTATCGGACCACGTTCGAGAAGCGGCCCACCCTGAAACAGGCGGTGGTGCGGCTCGGGCGCGGCACCCGCCAGGTGCACACGGTCGAGGCGCTCAAGGGGGTCTCGTTCGAGGTGAAGAACGGCACAACCATGGGCGTCATCGGTGCCAACGGTGCCGGCAAATCGACCCTGTTGCGGGCACTGGCCGGCATCCTGCCCCCCACGTCCGGGCATATCGAAACCTGGGGGAAGGCGTCGACGATGCTCGCGCTGGGCGTCGGGTTCAACAACGCGCTGACCGGCCGGGAGAACATCATCCTCGGCGGTCTGGCGACCGGGTTGTCCCGCAAGGAAGTGCGTCAGCGCGCCCAGGAAGTCGGCGACTGGGCTGAGGGTGGGACGGACCGGTTCGTGGACCGGCCGATGCGTACGTATTCCTCGGGGCAGTCCGCCCGCGTGGGCTTTTCGGTCGGCGTACACATGGACCCCGACATCCTGATGGTCGACGAGGCGCTGTCCACCGGCGACGCCGGGTTCCGGGAGCGGGCCGCGGCGAAGCTCGAGGAGCTCAGGGCCCGGTCGCGGGCGATGTTCTTCGTCTCCCACGGCCTGGCGTCGGTTCGCGAACTCTGTGACGAATGCATCTGGCTCGACCACGGCACCCTGATGATGCGCGGTCACCCCGATGAGGTGACCGAGGCCTATCTGGAGTTTCTGCACGTCAAGAACAGCGAGCAGAACTCCGAAGAGGTCTGAGATTTTCGGTCCGCGACTGCGACATTGTTGAACGGACAACTTATTCTGTCCCGGTGGCAGACAACAGACGAGAACTCATCCGGCAGGAACAGGCGCGGCTGAAGCGCGCGGAACGGCGGCGTACTGTCGCGATCTGGGGTGTCGCGGCGGCTGTCGTGATCGCGGTGGTGGCGACGTTCGTTGTCACGGCGACGCGCACTGTGTCGGATCGCCCCGATCTGGGGGCGGTGCAGACGTTCCAGGTGACGGCCAACCACACGAGCGGCCCGGTGCGCTATGACATGGAGCCGCCCGTGGGTGGCGACCACCGACCCAGCTGGCTCAACTGCGGGATCTATGAGCAGGCGGTGCCGAATGAGTACGCGGTCCATGCCCTGGAGCATGGGGCCGTGTGGGTGACGTATCAGCCCGAGCTGGCTGCCGACCAGGTCGGGACCCTGAGGGATGCGCTGCCCAACACGTATACGGTGCTGTCGCCCTATCCGGGCCAGGATGCACCGGTCATCGCGTCGGCCTGGGGCCATCAGCTCCGACTGGACAACGCTGACGATCCGCGATTGGCCGAGTTCATCCGCACCTATCGGATGGGTCCGCAGACTCCTGAGCCCGGGGCAGCGTGCACCGGCGGTCTCGACGCACCGGGGAAGGTGGCGTGATGCAGAAGCTGTCCCGAGCCCAGCGGGTTGGGCTGGCAGTCCTGGCGCTGGCGATTGCTGCTGCAGTCGGTCTGGGTGGATTCCTGTTGGGTCGCGGTGATGCGGGGGCGGTGGCGCCGGAGGGCGTGGATGCCGGGTTCGCACGCGACATGCAGACCCATCATCGCCAGGCCGTGGAGTTGTCCTTCATCATCCGGGACAAGACCGAAGATCCTGCGTTGCAGACGTTGACGTACGACATCATCAACAGCCAGGCCCACCAGGCCGGGCAGATGTATGGCTGGCTGGATTCCTGGGGCCTGTCCCAGAACAGCCGCGAGCCCGAGATGCAGTGGATGACCGAGCTCGGCCACAACCATGGGCAGACGCACGCCGAGGCGATGGCCGCGATGGGCATGGCGACGCCGGAGCAGATCCAGCAGCTGCGGGATGCCCAAGGGGTCGACGCCGAGCGGTTGTTCCTGGAGCTGATGATCACCCACCACGAGGGTGCGTTGGATATGGCCCAGTTGGCCGTCGATCACGGGGAGCAGACCGAAGTACGCCGCCTCGCTGCCGCGATCATCGAGGTGCAGACCTCGGAGACCACGTTGCTGCGGGAGTACCTCGCTGCACGGTCCTGACGTGACCGGGTCTGACTGCACAGTTCTGAGCCGGGAGCGGTTCAGCCTCCTCGAACGACGAAGCTACCGACCAGCCCGAACACCCACCCCGAGACCAGACCAAATAGCGGGTCCAACGCAACTATCCCGCCCAACCCTGCATTTCGTCAGGTTTGCAGCCCGACCGGACGTGCCAGGGCGGAGCTGGGCCAACGAGGTGGCTGGGTCACAATGTTCGCGGCGTATCGGACGCCACAGTGTTCGCGGCGTGCCCGGTCGGGCGCGGAGGACTAGCATGACGAGTCGTGAATACTCCGCCGAGCCAATGGGCCCAGATCGTCGCCGCGGATCCGCAGCACTCCCACCGTTATGCCGAGCGTTTCCGCCAGTTGGAAGCCAGCGGCGCTGACATCTTCGGTGAAGCACGCATGTTGGACGCGATGCTCGAGCGGGGCTCCCACATCCTCGATGCCGGGTGCGGCGCCGGTCGGACTGCGGGCTACCTCGCCCGGCAGGGCCATGAGGTCGTCGGTTTCGACCTCGACCCGGTGCTGATCGATGCCGCCCGCGAGGACTTCCCCGATCCCACGTGGCTGGTCGGCGACCTCGCCGAGCTGGACCTGCCCAGCCGCGGCATCGACCGCAAGTTCGATGCGATCATCTCGGCCGGCAACGTGATGACGTTCCTGCATCCCGACACCCGCCTCAGCGTGCTTCGGAACTTCGCCGCACACCTTGTCCATGATGGCCGGGCGGTCATCGGGTTCGGTGCAGACCGGGGCTATTCCTTCGACGCGTATGCCGCAGACGTCGCGCGTTCCGGGCTGCACATCGACGCCCGCTTCGCCACTTGGGACCTGCGTCCGTTCACCAGCGCCTCGGACTTTCTGGTCTCGATTCTGTCCCTGAGCTAATCCGGGCCGAGCCCTGTCGCGGGCGACTGTCCGGGCCGGGTTGCTGGCGGCAGGTCTGGTCGGGCTGCAAACCTGACGAAATGCGAGCTTGGGCGGGATAGTTGCGTTGGACCCGCTATTTGGTCTGGTTTCGGGGTGGGTTTGGGCAGGTCGGCTGACTCCGTCGTTCCGGGACCTTTCGGCTCCGGCCGTGGTGCCGGCGACTCAGCCGCCGCTGTGCCATCGGTTCAGACGCCGGTTCAGACCCAGCCGTTGTCGGTGGCCAAGCGCAGTGCTTCGGCGCGGTTGCGGGCCCCGAGTTTGCCGATGGCCGAGCTCAAATAGTTGCGGACGGTCCCCTCGGACAGGTGCACCGCGCGGGCGATCTCCCCGGTGCTCGCACCGCCGGTGGACGCGGTCAGGACCAGGGCCTCCTTTTCATTGAGCGGGGACGGCCCAATGGACAGCGAGGCGGTGGCCAGATCCGGATCGACGACCCGAAAGCCAGCAGCCACCCGACGGATGCCGTCGATCAGCTGATCGACCGGGGTGTCCTTGACCAGGAATCCGACCGCCCCGGCCTCGAGTGCGCGACGCAGGTATCCGGGTCGACCGAACGTGGTGACCACGATGACTTTCGCAGCCGGCGCCGCAGCGAGCAGATGGGGCAGGGTGTCGATGCCGTCCTCGACCGGCAGACCGTCGGCGG
>JAUNUL010000098.1 GCA_030538175.1 Propionibacteriaceae bacterium
GAGCTTCCCCACTACCCGAGGTGAACGATGACCCTAACCCTGGACGAAGTCCGCAAGACCAAGTTCCACATGGCTCGGCGCACCGGCTATGAGGTCTCTGAGGTCGATCTGTTCGTGGATCGCGTCGAGGCGTCCTTCGCCCAGCTCCTCGAAGAAAACCAGATGCTGAAGCAGCAGGTCGAGGCGCTCAAGCAGGCCCAGGCCCGTCAGCGGGTCGAGCGCGAAGAGCCGGTGACCCAGGAGACCCGTCGTCCCGAACCGCCCACCCCGGCCCCTGCGGCCCCGGCACCGGCACCGACCCCGGTCGCGACGGCTCCGCAGCCGCTCGCTCGCCCGGCCCAGCCGGGTGGCACGGAGAAGATCGTCGTCACGACATCCGCCGAGGCGAGCCCCGCGGTCGTGCGGCTGGTCCAGCTGGCCACGGAGCAGTCCGAGCAGCTGGTCAATGAGGCCACCTCCGAGGCCAAGCGCAAGGTCGATGAGGCCAATCAGAAGGCCAACCAGATCACCACGGCGGCTCGCACCAAGTCCGAGCGGCTCGAGGCTGAGGCACGCACCAACGCGGAGCGCGTCACCAACGAGGCCCAGGGTCGCGCTGCAGACCTGGATCGTCAGGTCGGGCTGCGTCGTTCGGAGTTGTTCGCCGAACTGGAGCAGGAGCGGGATCAGCTCCAGGACGCGGTGGGGCAGCTGCGTTCCTTCGAGGCCAACTATCGTCAGTCGTTCTCCAGCCACCTGAAGCAGCAGTTGCAGTCGGTTGAGAGCATCTCGTTCGAGCCGTCGAACAAGCCGACGATCGCTGATCGCAACGCCAACGTGGACGGGCGTCGCGCCCGTCAGGGTGGTGACACCGGCGGCCAGCAGAACAGCAACACCCCGCGCTTGGATGCTCTGCTCGGGGAGAACCAGCGCAACAACTGAATCGTGTGAGACACGATCACGATCTCTGACGACGGGGCTCCGCTTGTGCGGGGCCCCGTCGTGTACTCTTCACCGGACCACCCGCCGGTCCGCTTGAGCCGGACTCTGACCCGGCATAGGAGCCTCGATGCCCACTGACCAGAACGCCACACCAGCCGAATCCACCCCCGATCAGGTGTTCGTGGGAGTTGTGCCGGCTGATCTTCCGCACCGCGAGGGAGAGGAACCGTGGACTGCTGAGGAAGTGGACGAGGTCATCGCCGAGCTGAAGGAAGAGATCGTCAAGCACCACCGGGCCATCGAGCAGGCAGAGGCGGAATTGCAGAACCTGCTCCGCGACAGCACTGAGGGTGCCGGTCGTGACCCCGCAGATGTTGGCTCGGCCAACTTTGAACGTGACCAGGAGATGTCCTTGGCCGCCAACGCGCGCGACATGCTCCAGCAGAGTGAGCTCGCACTGCGCATGCTGCAGCGCGGCACCTATGGGCGCTGCGAGAGCTGTGGGGAGCCGATCGGCAAGGGCCGACTGCAGGTCTATCCCCGAGCCACGATGTGTCTGTCCTGCAAGCAGCGTCAAGAACGGCGGTGACTGACTCCGTGGTGAACCGACGGCGCGCGCGGACGCTGTTCGCGCTCATTGCCGTCAGTGTCCTCATCGTCGATGTCCTCACCAAGATCGCTGCGGTCGCCTGGCTCCGGCCGGCAGAGCCGGTGCCAGTGTTGGGTGACCTGCTGCGTCTCTATCTGATCCGCAACCCCGGCGCCGCCTTCTCCATCGGCGAAGGTGCCACGTGGGTCTTCACCATCTTGGCGGTGGTGGTGTTGGCGTTCCTGCTCATCGCCGTGGTGCCTGGTCTGCGTCATCGCGGTTGGGCGGTCGGGCTCGGGCTCGTCGTGGCGGGTATCAGCGGCAATCTGGGCGATCGACTCTTCCGGACACCCGGGTTCGCCCGTGGCCACGTCGTGGATTTCCTGCAGTTGCCCTATTGGCCGATCTTCAACGTGGCGGACATGGCGGTCGTTTTCGGTGCCGGGACCATCGTGTTCTGCTGGCTCGTGAAGGGGGTCGGGCACGACGGTGTGCTCGAATCAGAACGCGAGGACGCCAAACGGGTCGAGCAGGAGGCCAAGGAGACCGCGGGTGAGTGACCAAAGTCGGGTCCTGTTGGTGCCGGACGGGCTGGATGGGGAACGGGCTGATGCAGCCGGGGCCCGGATGCTGGGTCTGTCCCGCAGCCAGATGGCGGAGCTGGCCGAGCAGGGCCTGGTCCGCCAGGACGGCGTCGTCCTCGCGAAATCCGACCGATTGCGCGGCGGGGCGATGCTGGAGGTCGAGCTGCCGGCGGTGGAGCGCGCTGTCCAGGTCACCCCTTCCGTGGTCGAAGGCGTCGGCATCATCCATGACGATGAGGACATCGTCGTGGTCGATAAACCTGTGGGTGTGGCCGCTCATCCGAGCCTTGGCTGGGAGGGGCCCTCGGTGGTGGAACACCTCGCCGGGGCGGGCTTTCGGATCTCGACGTCCGGGGCTCCGGAACGCCAGGGCATCGTGCAACGCCTTGACGTGGGCACCTCTGGTCTGATGGTGGTGGCCAAGAGCGAGCGGGCGTACACACTGCTCAAACGCGCCTTCCGCGACCGCACGGTCGAGAAGATCTATCACGCGGTCGTCCAGGGCCACCCGGACCCATTCGCTGGCACGATCGATGCGCCGATCGCCCGGCATCCCGGATCGGAGTGGAAGATGGCCATCGTGGATGGGGGCCGGCACTCGATCACGCACTACGGGACGCTTGAGGCGATGATCGGCACCACGCTGCTGGAGATCCATCTGGAGACCGGGCGGACGCATCAGATCCGGGTGCACATGGCGGCGATCAAGCATCCGTGCGTGGGGGACCCGACCTATGGCGGAGATCCCGTGCTCGCGGCCCGGTTGGGGTTGGAGCGACAGTGGCTGCATGCGGTGCAACTGGGCTTCGTGCACCCCGGAACCGGTGAGCCGGTGACGTTCCGGTCCGACTATCCGGACGACCTCCGGACCGCCCTTGACATCCTCCGGGCGGCCTGAGCTGGGCCAGCTTGGGCGCGGTCGATGGGGTACGCGCCCCCGGCGCTTTCCCGACCCTGGTTCACTGCTTGTCACCCGTGCGTCATCTCTCCCGAGTAGGGTCAATCGTGTGCAGAGAGCCAAGATCGTCGCCACCCTCGGACCATCCACCCAAGGTGTCCAGCGCCTGACCGACCTCATCGAGTCGGGCATGAACGTGGCGCGCTTCAACATGAGCCACGGAGATCACGCCGAGCACACCCGCCGACTGGCTGATTTGCGCAGCGCCACCGAGCACACCGGTCAGCCGGTCGGTGTGCTGGCTGATCTGCAGGGGCCCAAGATCCGGCTTGGGGTGTTCGATGACGGACCGGTGCGGCTGCGGTTCGGCGACCGCTTCGTGATCACCACCGAGCCGATCCTGGGCGACGTCACCCGGTGCTCGACGACCCATGTGGGGCTGCCCCAGGATGTCCGCCCTGGTGACCCGATCCTCCTCGATGACGGGCGCGTGCAATTGGTCGCGGAGAAGGTCACCGACACCGACGTGATCACGCGCGTCACCGTCGGCGGCCCGCTGAACAACCACAAGGGCATCAACCTGCCTGGGGTGGCGGTGAACGTGCCGGCGCTGACCGAGAAGGACATCACGGACCTGCGGTGGGCCCTGCGCAATGACTTCGACATGATCGCGTTGTCGTTCGTCCGCTCGGCCGATGACGTGAAGCTCGTGCACGAGGTGATGGCCGAGGAGCGCCGTCGAGTGCCGGTGATCGCCAAGATCGAGAAGCCACAGGCCGTGGAGAACATCGAGGCGATCATCGACGCCTTCGACGCCATCATGGTGGCCCGCGGTGATCTCGGCGTCGAGTTGCCGCTTGAGGACGTGCCTATGGCGCAGAAGCGCATCATCTCCGCGGCCCGCCTCTGGGCCAAGCCGGTGATCGTCGCGACCCAGATGCTCGAGTCCATGATCACCGCGCCGCGCCCCACTCGGGCGGAGGCCTCGGATGTCGCGAACGCGGTGCTCGACGGCGCGGACGCCGTGATGCTGTCGGGGGAGACGTCGATCGGCCAATATCCCGTCCAATCCGTCAGCACGATGGCCCGGATCGTCGCGAAGACCGAGTCACAGGGGGTTGAGAGCATCGCCCGCATCGAGTGGGACCCCCGCACCACCGGTGGCGTGATCGCCAAGGCCGCGGCGGACGTGGCGGTGCAGATGAACGCCAAATATCTGGTGGCGTTCACCAAGTCCGGGGATACCGCGCGCAGGCTCGCACGCCTGCGCTGTCCCATCCCGATCCTCGTGTTCACCCCTGACGAGCGCACCCGCAAGATCCTGACCCTGGTCTGGGGCATCACGTCGTTCCAGATCCCGGAGGTCGATACCACCGAGGAAATGGTGCAGATGGTCGACCGGGCGCTCACCGCATCGGGCCGGGTCTCCGTCGGCGACCGTGTCGTCATCGTTTCGGGATCCCCGGTGGGGGTGCCGGGCAAGACCAACGCCCTGCGCGTGCACAAGATCCAGCCTGACCTCGGTGCGGCTGAGATCGACGAATGGCCTGCCCCACGGGTGGAGTGACGCGGCTCAGGCCGCCGGAACGAACGCGACACGGCCACCGAACGCGTGGAATGCCCGCCGCACCCCGTCACGGAAAAAACGAAACGAAACGAAACGAATGTGGGCCCCCGGATCTTTGATCCAGGGGCCCAACTCGTGCGTACCGGGAAGGGGACTCGAACCCCTACAGCCCGCTAAGGCCAGACGGGTTTGAGCCGTCCGCGTCTACCATTCCGCCACCCCGGCGTGACCGGTTCATGATACCCGCTCAACCGATCTGTCGCATCTTGACGGGGGGAGTGGTCCCGTCAGGCGGCAGAGGGTTTGTCATTCTGAGGGAACCCGGACCACAATTGCACCCGTGACTGACCCAATTGAGCCCGCTGCCCCCAAAGACGCCGAGCAGCCCGCCGACTCCACTCGCCTTCGTGTCCTGGTGGCTGAGGATGAAGCGCTGATCAGGCTGGATCTCGTCGAATTGTTGACCGAGCAGGGATATGACGTGGTCGGTGAAGCCGCGGACGGCGAGGCTGCCGTCACGCTGGCTCGCGACCTCGAGCCCGACCTGGTGGTCATGGATGTGAAGATGCCCAAACAGGACGGCATCACCGCAGCCCAGATCATCGCCGAGGAACGCATCGCACCCGTGGTGATGCTGACCGCGTTCAGCCAGCGGGAACTGGTCGAGCGGGCCCGGGAAGCGGGGGCCATGGCCTATGTCGTGAAGCCTTTCGATGCCTCCGACGTGGTGCCGGCGATCGAGATCGCCATTGCGCGCTATCAGGAGATCCGTGCAGTCGAGGCCGAGGTGTCGGACCTGGAGGAGCGCCTCGCCTCGCGGAAGGCCGTTGACCAGGCCAAGGGCCTGCTGCAGCAGCAGTTCGGGATGTCGGAGCCCGAGGCGTTCCGTTGGATCCAGAAGTCCGCGATGGATATGCGCAAGTCCATGCGTGAAGTCGCCGAGGGCGTTATCGATCTCGCCAAGAAGAACAAGAAGAAGTGACCCGGCCCGTTCTGGGTCGACGCAGGTTTGTCCTGGCGGGGGCGTCCCTCGTCGCGTCCGCGTTCGCGTTGAGTGCCTGTGGCACGCGTACGCCGGAATCGGACTCCGGGACGAGCGGTGGCGCCCCTGCGGGCAGGAAGGTCGCGAAGATCGGCGTTCTCGTGCCCCTCTCGGGGGGTCTGTCGTCAACCGGGGCGGGCGTACGCAACAGCGTGGAACTGGCCGTCCGAGAAGCCAACGACCGGGCGGACCTGCACGGCTGGACGCTTGAGGTGATCACCGAGGACGACCGGGCCGATGCGGACACCGGCCGCCGGGCAGCCACACAACTCACGCGCGATGCCGAGGTGGTCGCCGTGATCGGCCCGCTCAATTCATCGGTCGGACAGGTCGTCCAGCCGGTGGTGAGCCAGGCCGGCATGGCCCTGGTGTCGCCCGCGAACACCAACCCCACCCTGACCAGGGGCGCCGATTCAGCGAACCCCAGCCGGGTCTATGACAACTATTTCCGCACGTGCCCCCCGGACCACCTCCAGGCCCGCTTCGCGGCGAGCCAGCTGCTGGAGCAGGGCATCGACACGGTCGCCACGATCCATGACAAGAAGGTCTATGGCAACGGCTTGGTCACCGCCTTCACCACGGCGTTCACCACGGGCGGCGGCAAGGTCGTGGCAGCACAGACGATCAACCCCGACGACAGGGACTTCTCCGTGGTGGTCAGCAAGGTCAAGGAAGGCCAGCCGAAGGCGGTCTTTTTTGGTGGGGAGTACCCGGTGGCCGGTCCGCTGTCCCAGCAGCTGAAGGGTGCCGGTGTCACGGTCCCGCTGATGGGTGGCGATGGGATCTTCGACCCCCGCTTCATTGAACTGGCGGGCCCCAATGCCAAGGGTGATCGAGCTGTCTCCATCGGTGCACCGCAGGACCGGCTCGCGTCGGCGAAGGGGTTCCTCGAGGCCTACCGGAAGGCCGGCTTCCGCGAGGACCCGTCTCCCTATGGACCGTACGCCTATGACGCCGCCAACGCCGTCATCACCGCCCTCAGGGTTGCGCTGGCGGACGCGGTCGACGTCGGTTCTGCGCGCAAACCCACGATCGAAGAGCTCAGCAACATCGAGTTCGACGGCGCCACCGGTCAGGTGAGTTTTGATCAGTACGGCGACCCCACCCTGCGGGTGCTGACGGCCTACAAGGTCGACAACGGCGCATGGGCAGCCATCACCACCGAAGAATTCTCCTAGGCCGCCTCGCCGACGCGATCGTGCAGCAGCACCCCTGTCCATCACGGAGAGGTGCTGAGGGGGTGGCTGGTCAGGGGGTCTTGCGCAGATCGGCGAGATACCGGAAAAGCCAGGTCTCCGGGCGCACCTCCCCGGTCGCGGTGTAGTGCAGCGTCCGATCGTGGAACAGAGTCCGATCGAGCTGATCGAGGGCGTCCGGATCGGCGGCGATGACCAGCAGATCACCTGCCTGCAGCGCGGTGTCATCGTCAGGGAGGAACGTGGTCTCCTCATCCCGGATGAGGGACACCACCAGCAACGGCAACGGGGTGAGCCAGTCGTCCGGGTCGGCGGTGAGCTGCCCGACGGTGAGGGACCGCCCACCAGCGAACCAGCGGGCCACGGCCGGCGCGGAGGCCGAGTCGAGGACGAACTCGGTGCTGGTCGGCGTACCCCCACCAACCCGGTCCACGAACCGCCGCAAGACATCCTCGGACCACGGATCGTCGGCGTGCAGCACGTGGTCGATGAACGCCCAATAGTCCGGCGAGATGATGTGCGCCAGGACCTCCCGGGCAACCAACTCACTCGGCACGAACAACGAATCCGCGGCGAACGCCTGCATGGTTGCGGCCTGCAGGTTGGAACGCTGGCGCACAGCGAGGAAGATGTCGGGATTCTCCAGCCGGGCATGCGCCGCGAGCGCCAGGTTCTCCACATCACTCTCGGCACCGGCGATCATCCCGGTGACGCCCGTGACATCGGGGTTGCCATCCATCGGGTCGGCCACCGTCACCTCGAGCCCGATCGCCGTCAGGTCGTTGGCGACCTCGGTGCTGAACCGGCCGTCGCCGACCACAATCCACCGGCCATCGGTCAGACCGGGCATCCGCGCGACCAAAGGGCTGCCGACGGGATCCATCAGCCACGTCGCGAGCTGGAACGTCGCCGGCTTCTTCAGGGCCAGCCCCAGATAGTGGCCATAGCGGTCGTATGGGTTGATGATCGCGGCAGGGTCGAAGTCAGCGAGCCGGGTGGCCGTCCGCCGGTCGTCACAGCGGGCGATGACCGGCACATCCGGGCGCAGCAGGTGCACGTTCATGGTGATCGCGAGGTTGCAGTCATCGGTGGTGAGCGCGAGGACGCCCTCGCACAACGGATGCCCCAATCCGGCCAGACCCAGCAGGGCCGGGTTGTGCACGTCACCCTCGATGCCCGGGACGTCCTCGCTGTGCTGGTCGATCGCGAGCGTGTCGACCTTGCGCGGGCTGTGGTCAATCACCACGAACCGGCGGTGGTGCTCATCCAGCACCCGGGCGACGGCGCGCCCGGCCTGGCCATAGCCGGCGACGATGAGGAACGGTTCGGAGATTCCCTTGATGCGTCGGCGCAGCCGCTGGACTGTGATCGCCTCCCGGAAGCCACGGTCCTGGACCATCGCGAACAGCGACGACAGGGCGTACGCCCAGCCGATGACCGTCATATAGATCGACGCCGTCACCCACATCCGTTGGGGATAGCTGAAGCCGTACGGGACCTCGCCGAAGCCGATCGTGGTCGCGGTGATGCTCATCAGATAGAACGCATCGAAAATCGTGAGCCGATGCGGGTTGCCGTCGGGGTCCACCCCCGGCATGAGGCTCATGCCGACGACCGAGATCGTGAAGATGCTGATCAACACGATCAGCGGCAGGCGCATGCGGCGCAGCACCAGGAACACCGCATCCGTGCCCGGCACTTCGGTCGGGACCGAGACCGAGCGGCGACGCAGGACCTGCCGGCGTACGCGATCCCGCGTCGTCAGCATCGTCACCAACGGGTTGCCCATGGTTCCGTCCTCAGCGGCGGCGGTGGCTCACGGTCTCGGACACCAACAGGGTCAGGGACACGAAGTTGGCCAGACAGGCGCCGATCGCCAGCGAGACCACCGACGACAGGTGATGGGTGTCCATGTTGAGCAGCACCTGGTCGGCGTACACCCAGACAATCGCCGCGATGATCAACTGGATGCTGGCCACCAGGCTCGTCGCGAGATGGATGGCCCCGATCTGGGTCCGGTCGCCGAACTTCAGGATCGTGGCGATGACGTTCACCACCACGGCGGCATAGAGCTCATAGACGTTGTGCTGCGCTGGATCGGTGAGGTCGCCGATCACATAACCGAAGTTCAAGGTCGCGGCCAGGAGCACGAAGAAGCCGAAGACCACCTTCTCGAGGTTCACAGGGTGAAGATACTGCGCGGCGGCTGGGTTGGTCACGACATCTGCTGCCACGCGTGAGTACGCCGACCCGCGCGGGGCCGGCGTACGCGATAGGGATCAGTCGTCGGGGGTGAAGATGTCCTCGATCCTCGCCCCGAACAGACGGGCGATGGTGAAGGCCAAGGGGAGTGAGGGGTCATAGCGGCCGGACTCCA
>JAUNUL010000099.1 GCA_030538175.1 Propionibacteriaceae bacterium
TTCTGCCTCCAACTCATCACCGGCCTGATCCGCCGCGACCCCACAGCCCTCAGCCGAGCCGCCCTGGGCTTGGCGAAATCCGTGCTCGGGTCGTTCCTCGTGATCACGCTGACTGCGCTGCTGCTCGAAGTCGTCGACCAGCTGTGCACCGGGATCATCCAAGCCGCCGGTGAGACCACTGCGTCGATGGGCGACAAGATCGCCCTCCTCGCGGCGGGTTTGGTCGGGATCAACATTGCCGCCCCCGGCGTCGGGGCGATCATCACGATCTTCCTCGCTGGTCTGGCGATCGCCGCCGCCGCGATCGTATGGCTCTCCCTCCTCGTGCGCAAAGCCCTGCTGCTGGTCGCGATCGTGTTCGCGCCGCTCGCGTTCAGCGGTGCTTCGTGGGACGCGAGCCGTGGGTGGATTGGGAAGTGGGCGATGTTCGTCGTCGCCCTGATCTGCTCCAAGCTCGTGCTCGTCGTGATGTTCCTCGTCGCGATCACCCAAGTCTCCGCGCCCATCGACGCTGACCTTGCTTCGATCAGCGACCCCATCGCCGGGGTGGTGCTGATGGCGATGGCCGCGTTCGCCCCGTACCTGACCTACAAGTTCATCGCGTTCGTCGGCTTCGACATGTACCACGCCATCGGCTCCGAACAAGACGCGAAGCACGCACTCAACCGCCCCATCCCCGTCCCCGGCAAGACACCCGGCGGCGGCGCCGAGCCGAAGAAGGTACTCGACAGCGCAGGGAACACCGGTAGCTCCAGTGGCGGGAGCGGCGGCGGCAGAGGCGCTCCGCCGGCACCGAAGCCCGCCCCCGCGGGCGCGGCAGGAAGTGGTGCTGGCGCATCAGGTGGAGGAGCTGCAGCGTCCGGGAGCGGTGGTGCCGCCGCTGGCGGTGGCGGTGCTGCGGCTGCCGCTGGCCCTGCTGCCGCGGTGGTCGTGGGTGCCCAGGTCGCGAAGGCCGCAGCAACTGCCGGGCCGAAAGCTGGCACAGCACTCGGCTCTCAAGGCGAGCACGCTGCCGATGCCGCAACACAAGCCGCTGCGCCGCCCCCAGCTCCGGCCGCGCCAACTCAGGTTCCGCCGCCGTCGTCGAGCCCGGCACCGCCAGCACCAAGGACTGACCCTGCGCCGCCAGCACCGACTCCGAAGCCCACCCCGCCCGCTCCACGAGCGCCGAAGGAATAGATCGTGAACACGAACCAGAACCAGCGCAGCACCTGCGATCTCGCACCAGTGAAGTTCTCGCGCCTCACCCGCCGCGGCATCCTCCTCGGCCTCTCCCTGACCCAACTCATCACGCTCGCTGTCGGCGGCGCAACATTGATCGTCGCGTTCTACGCCGGCGGCGGGATACTCCTCGCCTACACCGCACCGGTCTGGGTGCTCTCCGCTGCACTGACCTGGATACCGATCGCCGGCCGCCCCGTTGTCGAGTGGCTGCCCGTCGCGTGCTGGTGGCTGTGGCGCACCACCGGCGGCCAGCTCCTGTACCGGCGACGGATCGTCGCGCCGCGCCCGGTCGGGACGCTCGCGCTTCCGGGCGACATGGCACGCCTGCGGGAGTTCGACGACCCCGACACCGGCGCCGGAATGATCCACGACCCCCACGCCGCCACGCTCACGGTGGTGTGTGAGGTCACCCACCCCGCCTTCGTGCTCCTCGACCCCGGCGAACAAGAACGCCGCGTGACCTCCTGGGGGCGGGTGCTCGCCACCGTGTGCCGCTCCGGCCGCGTCGCGACCCTTCAGGTCTTGGAGCGCACCCTGCCGGACTCAGGCACGGGCCTTGCCGAGTGGTGGGCCACGCACGGCACCGCTGACGGGTCGTGGGCCGCAGACACCTACGCCGAGTTGATCGAACGCGCCGGACCCGCAGGCGAACGTCACGCCACCACACTGTCGCTGTCCCTGGACATGAAGACGGCAGCTCGGCAGATCAGAACCGCGGGAGGCGGCATCCGAGGCGCGGCGAACGTACTGCGGCAAGAGATGAACACCCTCGTCGCCGCTCTCCGCTCCGCCGACCTCGCACCCTCCGGCTGGCTCACACCCGGACAGATCGCGGTCATGCTGCGCTCCGCCTACGACCCCGCCATCGCCGCGACCCTGGAACGGCACGGCCAGCTCGGTCAATCCCTCGCCACCGCTGGACCGGTCGCAGTCACCGAGACCTGGGGGCGGTTGCGCACCGACTCCGCCCACCACGCCGTGCTGTGGGTCAGCGAATGGCCGCGGTCGCTGGTGTATCCGGGGTTCTTGTCGCCAGTGCTGCTGTCCACCGGCATCCAGCGGTCATTCTCGCTGATCTGCACCCCGATGCGCTCCGACCAGGCCGCCCGCGACATCCGCAAGAAGAAGGTCGAGCACATCTCCGACCAAGCCCAACGAGTCAAGATCGGCCAGATCGAGGACGCCTCCCAAACCGCCGAGTACCACGACGTGCTCCAACAAGAGGCCGACCTCACCGCCGGACACGGCGTCCTCCGCTACACCGGACTCATCGCCATCTCAGCGCCCACCACCGAGGAACTGGACGCGGCCGTCGCCGCGATCGAGCAAGCCGCGATCCAAGCCTCCTGCGAAACCCGACTCCTCGTCGGCCAGCAAGCCGCCGCGTTCACCGCGGCCGCGCTGCCGCTGTGCCGACGGGTATAGCAACGCGTCGGAAGCGCCGCGCCGCGGCCTTCGGTTCACCAGGCGCACCTCAACACCACACCACTCACAAGGAGGTCCATGATGCCCACGTTCTTCGATTCCACTGCTGATGCCGCTGAGGCGTCCGAGGCTCTGCGTGGACTCGCGCACGCGAGCCGCACCTTCGATCAGCCGGCTCAGATGTATGGCGTGCTCGGCGAACTCTCCGCTGGGATGCGGTCGCTCCACCAGGTGCTCGGACAGCTTGCGGACGTGCATGAGCGCATGGCTGCGCGCGCGTTCAACGACGACGGCGACCACGCGGCCGGAGTGCGGGACGCACTCGTCACAGCAGAAGAGTTGCGCCACTCGGCTCGCCTGGTCGATCAAGGCTATGACCGGCTCGCGGAAGGATTCGCGGCGGCGGGCCGGATCGCGTGGCATCTCGAACCCGCCGTGGAGGAGGCTGCGCCGTCGCGATGGATCAACGTCGTCTTCCTACAGGGCGACGAGGCGAACCGCGCGTTGCGCATCCTTGGCGAGCTGGGGCACGTCGATGCGGTGGACTACCTCGCGCAGTGGGACTACGGCGAGGAGACCACCCAAGCTGCGCTCGAGAACGGGTACGTCTACGACGAGCCCGGTCAGGGAACCAACGACCGGGTGATGCGTTCCGGCGACTACGCACTGGTGGTCAACCCGAACGTCGGGTACGTCTCGCTCTTGCGCCGCCACTCCGAACCCGACGCCGTCGCCGTGGTTGATGAGCCGTCGCCGACTCGGGACGGGCCGGAGTTGCTGGTGTCGTATTCCTCGCCGGGGGCTCCGAAGCATCGGGACGTGCCGCAGTCGAAAGCGTCTCGGTCGTGGTTCGAGCCGGCGAAGATCACTGCGGTGAAGCAGGCTCGGGGGTTGGGGCTGTGACCGCAGATAAGGAGCGTCTGCACACGTCGGTGTTGGTGGCGCCGTCGAAGGAGCGACGTAAGCTCCGTAAACAGCGCCGCCATGCCGAAGCGCGACTGCACGCTGAGCAGCGCAAGGCAGAGCTCGCGACCGCGAAAGCGAAGGCTGAGGCGGAGCGGGCCGAGCGGCGTGCCACGATCTACCTGCCGAAGAGCGGCGAGCCTGGTGCTGCACGGTTGAGGACGCCGGGACGGTTCCGGCTGCCACGCCATCAGGACACCTCCGCCACGTTGGCGGGTGCGTACCCGTTCGTCGCCGAAGGCGGTCTCGGAGCCGACGGCGTGTTCGTTGGTCAAGACCTCTACTCCGGCGGGTCATTTGTCTACGACCCGTGGGTGCTCTACGCGCGCGGCATCATCACCGCCCCGAACGTGGTGCTGGCGGGCATCGTCGGCTCCGGCAAATCTAGCCTCGCGAAATCCCTCTACACGCGGTCGCTCCCGTTCGGGCGCAGGGTCTATGTGCCGGGTGATCCGAAGGGTGAGCACACCGCTGTTGCTGAGGCTGTCGGTGGTCGTGCCATCGTCCTCGGTCACGGACTCAGCACCCGGCTGAACCCACTCGACGAAGGGCACCGCCCGTCCGGGTTGTCGGATGAGCAATGGGCCTCCATCGTCGCCTCCCGCCGCCGCGACTTGATCGGCGCGCTCGCGGAGACGGTGCTCGCGCGCGGGTTATCGCCGTTAGAGCACACCGCGATCGACCTGGCGTTGACGCAGACGGTGCGGGAGAACGAAGTGCCGATCCTGCCGATGGTCGTTGACCGCATCCTCAACCCCAGCAGCGACACCGACGGCAGATTGGCAGAAGATGGCCGCCTCGTCGGCCACGCACTGCGTCGCCTGGTCGCGGGCGATCTCGCTGGACTGTTCGACGGCCCCTCCACGGTGAAGTTCGACCCGACCCTGCCGATGATCTCGCTCGATCTGTCCCGGGTGACCGAGAACTCCACGCTGATCTCAGTGCTGATGACGTGCTCGTCAGCGTGGATGGAATCCGCCCTCCTGGACCCGAATGGTGGGCAGCGGTGGGTGATCTACGACGAAGCATGGCGGCTCATGTCCCACCCCGCCCTGTTGCGAAGGATGGACGCGCACTGGCGGCTCGCACGGCATTACGGGATCGCGAACATGCTGATCTTCCATAAGCTCACCGACCTCGACAATGTCGGTGACCAAGGCTCCGCCATGCGCTCCCTCGCCAACAGTCTGCTGGCGAACGCGGAGACCCGGATCGTGTACCGGCAGGAATCCGACCAACTCGGACCCACAGCCTCAGCCCTTGGGCTGACAGGCACCGAGCAGCAGCTCCTCCCGAACCTTGGCGTCGGGCAAGGGCTCTGGCGGATCAAGTCCAGAAGCTTCGTCACACAGCACCAGCTCCACCCCGCCGAGCTGGCGTTGTTCGATACGAGTTCGCGGGCGTCTGGGGGTCACTCATGAACCTCTCACGCCCTCGCCACTCGCACAGTCAGGAGGCGGAAGCGCCGGTGGACCTGCCGGCCGTGATCGTCACTGTCGCTGCCGACGGAACACTCGCCGCGACTGTCGATGGCACCCCGCACCCGCAGCCACCTGCGGGTGCCTGGACGCGGGCGACGTTCGGGCCGTTGATGGACGAGATCACCAACGACCGCACGGTCACCGTTCGGGTCGAAGTTCGCGAGTCGGACGGCGGCGTTTTCACCGACATCATCCACGCCCGCAAACGAACCCCACCCGCCCGCAAAGCAGAGCCCACCGCAGAGACCCGGCGCGGACGGCGCGCCCTCGCACCGCGAGCACCCCGACTCGTTGAGATTCACGGCGAAGGGTTTGTGGCCGGAGAGGACATCGCCGTCGCGGTCATCGTCAGCCACACCGACGCAGCCCACACCGGCGTCGCGCGGGCCCTGGTCGATGTCGACGACCTCCCGGCAAACGCGTCGGGTGAGGTGCTTCTGGTCGGGCGCGTCTCGGGCACGATGATCGTGGAGCGGCTGCAATGAGCCAGCAGCAGGCCGGGATCATGGGCGACGAGCTCACCAACGCCGCACTCATCGGCCTGATTGGAGCGTTCGGCCTCGCGCTCATCCTCCGAGGCGCAGGATCAGTCGCTGCGTTCGTCTCCGGCACGCCCCAACCTGAAGCCGGGCCCGCATCAGGGCTCGGAGTGCTGTTCAACCCCGCCGATCCCGCCACCGCGCTCGAAGCCGAAGACCTCAACGTAGTCGTCTACTGGATCGTCACCGGGTTGCTGCTCACGGCACTCGCTACGGGCGCGGTGTGGCTGTGCAGGGTGCTGCGTCGCCACAACCGCAAGACCGAGACCGACCCACACCGGCTCGCGGGCATCGCCACCGCGCATGAGGTCAAGACCACCGCATCCGCCAAGGCGCTCCTACGCCGCGCGGGAACGCTACGCCCCTCAGTGACTGACCCGGCACCCGGCGATGTTGGCTACCTCCTTGGCGCCAGCCGGGGCACTGGAGTGTGGGCGTCAGTCGAGGACTCGGTACTGCTGATCGGCCCGCCCCGCTCGGGTAAGGGTCTCCACGTCGTCATCAACGCGATCCTCGATGCCCCCGGAGCCGTCGTCACCACCTCAACGCGCCCGGACAATCTCACCGCGACCCTCCGCGCCCGCCGCCGCAAGGGCGGACCGGTCGCCGTGTTCGACCCCCAGCACCTAGCCGAAGGCATCCCCGCCGGGTTGCGCTGGTCACCCGTGCGCGGATGCGAAGACCCGCTGACCGCAATGATCCGCGCCAACGGCCTCGCCGCCGCCACCGGCCTCTCATCCGGCGGTGTCGAATCCGGAGGGTTCTGGGAAGGGAAAACCAGGACCGCCCTCCAAGCCCTGCTCCACGCTGCCGCGCTCGACAGCAGGCCACCCGCTGAGCTGTTCCGGTGGACCCTCGACCCCACCGCCGCAGCCGAAGCAGTCGCGATCTTGAACTCGCACCCGAACGCAGCGATGGGGTGGGGCGACTCGCTCGGCGCGATGATCGACGCCGACCCCAAAACCCGCGACAGCATCTGGCAAGGCGTCTCCCTCGCACTCGCTGCCCTCGCCGACCCCCGCGTCCTGGATGCGGTCACACCCGGACCGAACGAGCACTTTGACCCCGAGACCTTCCTCACTCAGCAGGGCACCCTCTACCTGCTCGCGACCGGAGCCGGCGCGGGCGCGTCAGCGGCACTGGTCGCCGCGTTCGTGGAAGACCTCATCGAGACCGCACGCCGCCTCGCCGCACGTTCGCCCGGTGCCCGACTCGACCCGCCACTCTTGCTCGCGCTGGACGAGATCGGCAACCTCGCACCCTTGCCATCACTGCCAACGCTCATGGCCGAGGGTGGCGGTACCGGGATCACGACGATGCCCGTGTTGCAGTCCCTCGCTCAAGCACGGGACAGGTGGAGCGAGCACCAGGCAGGGGCGATCTGGGACGCCAGTATCGTCAAGGTCGTCCTCGGCGGCGCATCCAATAGTCGCGACCTTCAAGACCTTTCCACCCTCATCGGTGAACGCGATGAATACACCGACAGCGTGACCCTGGGCGATCGCGGCACTCGTTCGAATCAGCGCTCGATCCGGCGTGTGCCGATCCTGCCACCGGACCGCATCCGCACACTGTCCTTCGGCACCGGGATCACGCTGCTGCGCTCAGCGCCGCCCATCGTCACCGATCTGCGCGCCTGGCCCGACCGCCCCGACGCCACCCAGCTCCGCAGCGACCGCGCCGAACTCGAAGCCCTCCTACGCCGTCCCTCATCCTGACGCCACGGTCTGGGTGCCCGAGTGCACCTGCCTGATACAGCGGCCACGACGAGCTGGCCGCCCGAGATCAGGAGGAGGCCATCATGACCATTCGCACCCACCAATCCATCTCCGGCTTCGTTGCCTCCGAGCCGCAGTTCAGCCACACAGAGCGCGGGGACGCGCGGCTGTACATGAAGGTCGGCATCGAGCACTACCGCAAGGAACCCGACAACACCTTCACGCAGTTGGAGACCACCTTCCACGACGTCATCGCGTACCGAGGAGCGGCCGAACAGGGTGCCGAGCGGCTCGCCAAGGGCGACAACATCATCGCCGACGGCCGCGTGCGGGAGTACTCCTACGAGTGCAACGGACAGCGCTACGAAGGCGAAGAGTTCATCGCAACGCGCATCGGCCACGACCTGGCGCGCACCCGCTACGAGGTCGACCGGACTGAGCGCAGCGCCGCCGGCCGGGATGGCGCAGCCTTCGCCCCTCCACAGCGTCCCGCCCAGTCCAGCGCCGCGACCATCGGAATGTGAGCGGGCAGCCATGACTGACTCACTCGACCCCGAACACGACGACATCCCGCCGGAGACAGGGCCACAGTCGCCCCGATTCGACGTGCCAGAGCCTCCGCACCCCGTGAACTGGAACCTGCTCACAGCCAGCGACCTCGAAGCCGAGCTGCTCGAACTAAACCGGTGGGTGGACTGGCTACGCCACACCTACGGGCTCCAAGCGAGCGTCGTTCCTCCGTACTGGCACCGGCACCCCGAACTCATGTGGGAGCTGTCCGCGCTACACCTGCACTGGCTATGCGCCTACGACCCCGAACAGGACGGCTCCGCACCTCTCGGCTGGCACCGCGACTTCGCCGACGCACGAGCCCGACTCCGCGATTGGGTCGCTTCCTGCGGCACCCGCCTCGACCGCGACCGTCCTACCCGCCAAACGAGCTGGCCCGGAGAAGACCCCGCCGCACCCGTCGAAGAATCACCGATCACAGATCGCGAAGAAGACTTCGTGCAGTTCGTCCTCGACCAGGTCGCAGCGCGCCAGGAGGCCGAGGACGCGTTCTTTGCGGCCTTCGACCCAAACACCGGCGAGGTGTGAGTCGTGGCACGCCGGTACGCGCGAAAGACCGGGCAGCGCCAGCAGGACGAACGAGAGTTGTCCATCCGCGCTGACTTTCACGAGCCGCCCGACCTAGACAAGTTGAGCGAGCTGCTCATCCGGATCGCACTCCAGCGGTCCGGGAGCTGTCGCACTGACGGAGGCAACAAGCCGCAGCGTCTTCGTGCTTCTGCGGAGCCTTCGTCGTAGAATCTATGTATCCGTCGCGGATGGCGGATGTTGTGGTCCTAGCGCTTCGCCCGCGCGGCGAGGCAAAGTAAACGTGGCCTACCCGGCCTAGTCCTACAGCCTTCGGGCTCTTCTCACGAGCAACATCCGCCGTCACATAAGTCCGCGTCGGCAGGACCAGTGACTGTGGAGAAGAGCCATGACGACCACCGACGCGAACCGCGCCGCAATAGACAGCCTCGTAGCGCCGACGCCTTTCGTCGGCACGATCGCCGTCTCCTACCTCCGGGTCTCGACCAAGGAGCAGGCAGAGAAGGGCGGCAGCGCCGAAGGCTTCTCGATCCCAGCCCAGCGAGAAGCGAACCAGCGCAAGGCCGACCAACTCGGCGCGACCATCGTCGAGGAGTTCGTCGATGCTGGCGAGTCCGCTCGCAAGGCCGATCGCCCTGAGCTGATGCGGATGATCCAGTACGTCACGAAGCACAAGACGAACTACTGCATCGTCCACAAGGTTGACCGGCT